>CAZFPG010000649.1:0-1500 GCA_964521055.1 uncultured Marinobacter sp. | reverse complement strand
CCATGAATCCGAAATCCGCCCGCAACACCAGCAGGCCAACCGACACCCCAAGCACTACCAGCGGAATCGTGACAACGATCAGCAACGGGCGTTTGTAGGAGTTGAACTGCGCCACCAGCAGGATCAGGATCAACCCCATGCACAGCGGCAGGTTGGCCTGCATTGCCGCCTGCCCTTCGGCGGACTGGACCACCACGCCATCAAACTCGATCCAGTGCCCTGGCGGCAAAGAGGCTTCCAGGGATTCCAGGGCCGGGGCAATGTGCGGCACCATATTCTCGGCGGTCAGGGTATCGTTTCGTCCTTCGATGGTAATGGCCCGCGCCAGATCGTGCCGGTCGATCCGGTAGTAGCCGTCATCCAGCCTGATTTGCGCCACTTGGTTCAGGGAAACGCCCGATCCGCCGCCGCTCATGGGATAGACCACCAGAGATTTCAGCCGCTCTAGCCGCGTTCTGACATCCTGCGGGTAGCGCAACACAATGGGCACCAACGTATCACCCTGCCGGAGCTGGCTAAGCGGATGGCCGTCGACAGCGCCTTTTAACGAGCTGGCAATGTCGGCAGACGTGACCCCGGCGCGATCGGCCTGGGCCTGGTTCACCTGGATGCGTAATGACGGGATGCGCGCTTCCCAACTCTGCCGGACATCCCTGGATCCCGGCATTGAACGGAGCTCCGCCGCCACTTTGGCGGCGGTGTCGTACAGCACCTCCCGGTCCGGGCCCTTGACCAGGATCTCCAACAGATTGGAATCCGACGGCCCGAGGAACATCCGGGTTACCTGTGAGGAAAGTTGTGGAAACTCCCGGGCCAGCAGTTGTCGTACGTCGGTCATCACTGGTTCCACCTGGCCCCGTTTCGCCACGTTCAACACCAGGAAACCTTTGTTCGGCGCAGGATCAATAGGCATTAATGACAGCACAAACCTGGGCCCACCAAACCCGGCGTACGCCGCCACCCCGGTGAGCCGATCACCCAGGGATTCGGTGAGTGCCCGGCTGACCGCCCGAACCTGCTGATCCGTTGTGGAGGGTGCGGTGTCTGATGGCAGGTCCAGGTAGACCAGTACCTGTTGGCGATCGGAATCGGGGAAGAACTTCTTGGGCACAACCTGCATCAATCCAATGCCCAGCGCCAGCAAAGCCACCACCACCGCCAGGAACAGGGGCCGATGACGCAGGCAGCGCCTGAGCAATGTCTCGTAGCCACTGGACATAGTCTTGAACAGGCGGTCCGACAGCGCCGCCGGCGCCAGATCATTCTGGCCCGATACATCCGACCGATGATCCTCTGGGCGCTTCATAAACCGGTGACACCAGATCGGCACCACCGTCAGCGATAGCAGCCAGGAGGTCAGCAACGACAGGGCAATCACCAGGGATATCGACCGGGTGTACTCCCCTGCCACATGCTCAGCCAGCATCAGCGGCAGGAATACAAGGATGGTGGTGAGCGTGGAGGACAGCAGTGGCATGGCCAGTTCACCCCCGGTCTGCT
>CAZFPG010000648.1:0-1511 GCA_964521055.1 uncultured Marinobacter sp. | reverse complement strand
AGCTTCTGACGCTTGCTAAGCTTTGCCATCTTACAGGCCCTCCACGTTCAGGCCCATGCTACGGGCAGTTCCGGCAATGGTACGCACTGCAGCATCCATATCGGCCGCAGTCAGATCCGGTTCTTTGGTCTTGGCAATTTCTTCCAACTGGTCACGGGTAACCGTACCAACCTTGTCGGTATTCGGACGACCAGAGCCGCTCTTGATGCCGGCTGCTTTTTTCAGCAGCACCGGTGCAGGCGGAGTCTTGGTGATAAAGGTAAAGCTGCGATCACTGTATACGGTAATAACCGTGGGAATCGGCAGGCCCGGCTCCATATCCTGGGTCTGTGCGTTAAACGCTTTACAGAACTCCATGATGTTTACGCCACGTTGGCCCAGCGCGGGACCAACGGGGGGACTCGGGTTGGCCTTGCCGGCAGCAACCTGAAGCTTGATATACGCGTCAATCTTCTTAGCCATGATTTTTCTCCTGTGGGTCCAAACGCCTCTCGGCTCCCCGATATTGACAACTGCCAGTAGCAGACACAAAAAGCCCGCGTCGCCATAGCGCGCGAGCCCTCAGCATGTAAGGCTGTCGATCAGTCTTTTTCGACCTGCCCGAACTCCAGCTCCACCGGAGTTGAACGGCCGAAAATCAGCACGGCAACCTTGACCCGACTCTTGTCGTAGTCAACTTCTTCTACAACGCCATTGAAGTCCGCAAACGGCCCTTCAGTGACGCGAACAATTTCACCCGGCTCAAACAGGGTCTTGGGCTTCGGCTTGTCAGCTCCGCTTTCTACGCGACGCAGAATTGCCTCAGCTTCTTTCTCAGTGATCGGGGCCGGCTTGTCCTTGGTTCCACCAATGAAACCAAGCACCCTGGGGGTGTTCTTAACCAGGTGCCAGGTAGCGTCATCCATTTCCATCTGAACCAGAACATATCCGGGATAGAACTTGCGCTCACTCTTACGCTTTTTCCCGTCACGCATCTCAACGACTTCTTCCGTCGGCACAAGAATTTCGCCGAACCTGTCTTCCATTTCGTTGAGAGCGACACGTTCCCTGAGAGTGCGCATCACGTGCTTTTCGAAGCCAGAATACGCATGAACGACGTACCAGCGCTTAGCCATTGCCCACTCCTGTTACCCGATAACTCCGGAGACCAGCCAGCTGATCAACGAATCCATACCCCACAGCATCAACGCCACAACCAACACAAACACAACAACAATGGCTGTGGTCTGAATCAGCTCCGGCCTGGTGGGCCATACGACCTTCCGGATTTCAACCCTGGCTTCCTTGAGCAGGATCGCGAAACGCCGACCACGCTCGGTTTGGAGCGCCACAAAAGCGGCGACCAGAGCAAGAGCTACGAGAGCCAGCACCCGATACAGCAGTGACTCGGCACTAAAATACTGATTGCCAACGACACCGACGGCAATCAGGACAAAAACAACCAGCCACTTTATTGCATCGAAGCCACTGGTTGAACGATCGGCTTTTGACTCCATAGGAATCAGCTTATG
>CAZFPG010000647.1:0-1532 GCA_964521055.1 uncultured Marinobacter sp. | reverse complement strand
TTCTTCAGTATTCACCTGGAGCAGCACGGTTACGGCAAGCTGGCGATCGGGCTGTTGTGGTCGCTGGGGGTGGTCGCGGAGATCGGTCTGTTCCTGGTCATGCATCGGCTGACGCGTAACTTTACCGTACGGCAGATTGCGATAGCGGCGTTGACTCTGACAATGATCCGCTGGGTGCTGATTGCGGAAGTGACAGATGTGGTGGCGGTGCTGATTTTTGCCCAATTGCTGCATGCCGCTTCCTATGGTGCGCTTCATGCCATTTCCGTTCAGTATATCCAGGGCTTTTTCGGGCAGCATCATCACGGCCAGGGGCAGGCACTGTACAGTGGGCTGACGTTCGGGGCCGGCGGTGCCATCGGGGCCTGGATGTCGGGGTTTCTGGTGGATGGCTTCAGTACTTCCGCGGCTTTCTGGGGTGGAGCAATCGCGATGGCGATTGCCATTGTCATCACCTGGCGGGGGCTGAGCCCGCCGCCGGAGCAATAACCGGAGCTATTTCAGTTCGGAGGCGATGTCCAGCAGCGCCCGGGCCTGGGGGCTCAGGGACCGGCCTTTCAGTCCTACGCCGCCGAGGATGCGGCTGACGGAGTGGGGTACCGACAGCACCGTCAGGGACTCGTCCACCATGCTCACCGGCAATACACTCCAGCCCAGCCCGACACTGGCCATCATCTTGATGGTTTCCAGGTAGTTGGTGGGCATCTGGATTTTCAGGGGCAGCCCGGCGTCGAGGAACAGGCGGCTGATGGTACGGTAAGTGGCGGTGCCTGCTTCAGGTAACAAGGCATCGTAGCGCGACAGGTCCGACAGACCGGGATTGTCGAGCGCGGCCAGGGGATGCTCCGGTGATACCACAAACGCCATTGCATCTTCCCAGCGCACATAAACCTCGAACGCCTGGTCCATGCTTTCACTCAGAGTCACAAATGCCAGTTCCGCGGTGCGCTTGCGCATCTGCCCGAAGGCGCCCTCGGAATCCATGAACTGCAGCTCCAGGGATACCTCCGGGTAGTCCCGGTTCAGCCGCCGCAACCAGGCTGGCAGGTGATGCAGGCCAATATGGTGGCTGGCAATCACCGACAGTTGTCCTGAAACCGAGTCTTCCCGGGCTGACAGCGCCTGCCGGGCGTTATGAACTTCATCCAGAATGCGGCGCGCATGGGGCAGCAGGCGCGCGCCCGCATCCGTCAGCCGGACCTGCCGGTTGCTCCGGTCAATCAGCTTTGTGCCCAGCTGGTTTTCCAGTGCAGCCAGGCGTTTGCTGATAGCGGGCTGTGTCAGGTGTAGCAGTTCTGCGGCTTCCGAGAACGACTCCTGGTCCACTATTGTCAGGAATGCTTTGAGTGAATTCGCATCCATAGGTCTGGTTTCCTTGCCTGCTGCTCATGGTGAAGGTCCTATGCCGGGAAGACCTTTCCAAAAAACGCCCGTGAATCCCCCTCCGGGGTCCGGCCAGCAATCGCAGATTGCTGTCGTTCAGCTGTCGCATGAAGCTTCGCTTCATAAGCGCTCGGCTTCACCCATGTAGG
>CAZFPG010000646.1:0-1549 GCA_964521055.1 uncultured Marinobacter sp. | reverse complement strand
TTTCAGGAGGCGGTCGAGGACATCATTAGCCAGGCGCCGACAAAAAGACAGACGCTGATGTTTTCCGCTACCTGGCCGGAGAATATCCGCAAGCTCAGCGAACAGTATCAGAGCAGCCCGGTGGACGTGAGAATCGATAGCCAGTCTGTTGAGTCTGACATTTCGGAGCAGTTCTACGAGATTGCGCCAGGGCAGCAGGTACAGGCCCTGGCGGCGTTGCTGTCGCTGCACCAGCCGGCGTCCTGTATTGCTTTCTGCACCCGAAAGCAGCAGTGCGATGAAGTGGCCAGCGAGTTGAACGGCCTGGGATTTGCCGCCTTACCCCTGCATGGCGATCTGGAGCAGCGGGACCGCGACAGCGTTCTGGTGCGCTTTGGTAATCAGAGTTGTTCTGTTCTGGTTGCAACGGATGTCGCTGCCCGTGGGCTTGATATCAAGTCACTGCCGCTGGTGGTGAATGTAGAGCCGGCCCGTGATCCGGAAGTACATACCCATAGGGTTGGAAGGACCGGGCGAGCGGGAGAGCAGGGGCTGGCGGTGACCTTCTGCACGCCGTCCCAGGCACACAAGATCAACCGCCTGGAGGCAGGGCGCAAACAGCCTGTGGAGTGGGGAAGTACCGCGGACCTGCTGGCGACTCCGCTGAAGCCGTCCGATCCCGCCATGAAAACCCTGTGCATTGCCGGCGGGCGTAAAGACAAGGTCAGGCCGGGCGATGTCCTCGGTGCGCTTACCGGTGAGGCAGGGCTCCCGGGCAAAGTGGTCGGAAAGATTGATCTCTTTGATTTTCAATGTTTTGTCGCTGTTGAAAAGGGATCAGCAGCCACGGCCCTCAAAAGACTGGAACAAGGTCGCATCAAGGGCCGAAAAATGCGGGTACGTTATGCATGAATGAGAATCGCTTTTACCTGCCTGAAGCCCGTCAGTATGGGCCAGGGAGCTCGGAAACCACCTATTGAAACCTTTAATTAGGTTGCTCAGCGGGTCGGAAAACGGTAAATTACGCGGGATTTTGCCCCCCGAATTGTTCCGCCGGTGAAGGTTCTTCACCGGGTAACGGGCAAATCGGGAAAATCAACAACTCAATACAGGTAGCTATTCGTTATGAATGAGCTGATGTCACAAGCCATCGATCTGATGGTCGCAGGCATGGGGTTTGTCTTCGCATTCCTGATCATATTGGTGTTTGCAACCCTGCTCATGTCAAAACTGGTGCTCCGGTTCGGCCCGGCTGAGCCTGAACCTGCCGCTCCGGCCAGTAAATCACGTGCAAAGCCTTCAGCGCCGTCGCCAGTTGATCCTGACACCGCTGAAGCGATTAAGAAAGCGATTGCACAATACCGGTCACGCCACAAGAAGTGACCCGGCAGACAGATTAGAACCTTTAAACAGAAGGCTGACACGATGACTGACACAAAGAAACCGCTGGGGATTACGGACGTTATTCTGCGTGACGCCCACCAGTCCCTGCTGGCCACCCGCATGCGGCTTGACGATATGCTGCCCATTGCCGAGAAGCTGGACAAGGTAGGCTTCTGGTCTCTGGAAT
>CAZFPG010000645.1:0-1549 GCA_964521055.1 uncultured Marinobacter sp. | reverse complement strand
AATCCTTGTCTTTCTCATCGCAGGAGCGTCAGGGTTCCGGCATCCAGCTATCGCCCCGTTAATGATTGAAACCCGGACTGTCGTACCAGATGGAGTGTAGCGAGGATTCCCGGACATTGGGAAATTCGATGGGAAGCAACCGTGCGCTGTGGCAGGGCAAAGCGGTGCCATCCGGCGCCACGGTCAGGAACAGGCTCCCCCATCCGTTCATGCACGCCTTTGGCCGCTCCTCGTAATAGTCCGGGGTAACGAAGATCAGCTTCATGGCTGAATCCCTGGCGGCCAGGCGTTTGCGGTAGGCATTCACTTCGGCCTCTGCCTTCTCCAGTTGCGCTCTGGACGGCATCAGTCCTTTGCGGTTCTCGAATGCCCAGCCATAGTACTGGCAGGTGGCCAGCTCCACATAATCCGCACCCAGGCGCTCACAGAGGCTGATGATATCGTCCATCTGGTGGATATTGTGACGATGGATGACGAAGTTGAGCACCATGGGGTAGCCCGCTTCCTTTACCGCCCGGGCCATGGCCAGCTTCTGGTCGAAGGCCTTGCGTGATCCGGCAACGGCGTTGTTCAGCTCCGGGTCCGAGGCCTGAAAGCTCACCTGGATATGGTCCAGCCCGGCGTCCCGGAAGGCGTTCACCTTGGCTTCAGTAAGCCCGAGCCCCGACGTAATGAGGTTGGTGTAGTAGCCCAGTTGCCGCGCCTCGGCAATCAGCTTGGGCAGGTCCTGGCGCACCAGCGGTTCGCCGCCGGAAAAGCCCAGTTGCGCCGCCCCCATTTCACGGCCCTGTCGCAGCACCCGCACCCACTCCTCGGTGGTGAGTTCCTGCTCGGTCTGGGCAAAATCCAGCGGATTGGAGCAGTACGGGCACTGCAGCGGACACCGGTAGGTCAGTTCCGCCAGCAACCAGAGCGGCGGGCCGATACCGGGGCGGGCACCGGCGGGCATCGCATGGTGGCCTGTCATGCGAGCTCTATCCAGTGTTGCCGCTCGGCGTCTTTGAGGAAGTCGCTGACATCCTTCGCCAGGGATCCCGCATCCGGAAACTGTTGCTCCAGGATTGCCACAATGTCAGCCACGCTTCGCCGGCCGTCCACCTCTTTGAGCACAGCACCTGCGCTGTCGTTCAGCCTCACCATGCCCTCCGGATACAGCAGCACATGGGCATTCTGGGCCGGCTCCCACTGGAAGCGGAAACCCAGGCGCAGCCTTGGTATCTGTTCCATGGACACCGCCATCACAGCCCCCGGTGCCACACGGGCTGGTCGGTGACGGTATGATACGGTGGCGTCTGGTGCTGATAAGCCATAGTCAGGGCATCCAACATAGACCATAAGATATCCAGTTTGAATTGCAGGATTTCCAGGGCGCGGGCCTGTTGCGGCGCCGTTGTAAAATGGTCCAGGGTTATGTTGAGCCCGTGCTCCACGTCGCGGCGGGCTTCCGACAGCCGCTTACGGAAATAGGCATAACCATCAGGCTTGATCCAGGGATAGTGCTGCGGCCAGCTGTCGAGCCGGGACTGATGAATTTCAGGTGCAAATAACT
>CAZFPG010000644.1:0-1551 GCA_964521055.1 uncultured Marinobacter sp. | reverse complement strand
CGTGGAGCGCCAGGGATGGCGCGACCGAGCCCTACAGGGACGTATTCACGGGCGTTTCCTGAACAGGGGGCCCCACCTCGTGCAGTCCCCCCAAATTGGCAGGCCAACCAACCCATAGGCACCAACTCAGCCCCCACGCTTAGGCCCAACAATAACCGCCGCCTGCAAAGGCTGGTTCTTGCCATACCGGGACATGCGATCAAACACGCGGCGGTCTACCGGCAGGTGCTGCTTGTCGGCGACGGTTTCACCAATGTCCGTATCAATCTCCGGGTCGTGGAGGTACACGAACTGGTCGTCGATGGCGCACACGGTTACCCAGTGGGGAACACGGCTGCGGTTCAACTGCCAGGTGCTGATGAGGATTACCGGCACCCGGTCGTCGTGGAGGGCGGCCTGCATGCCATCCAGGGTGAGCGGGTCGTGGTGGAGTTCGATGCCGGTTCGGCCGATGTCGTGAAGGAAGCCCTCGTGCACCAGCTCCAGGACCCGCTTCTTGTCGTCGTTTCGAACCGTGTCCTTGAACAGCGCACCTTCCTTGCTGATATAGGCGCTGGCATGGAACCCCCGGTGCCAGGCAGCCAGTGCCAGGCCGTGGGGGCCGCAGCCGCCGTGGCCGGCGAGCATGAAGATGGTGGTGGCTTCGCGCCAGAGCTTCAGCTCTTCCAGGGTGGTCATGGGCTGCTGCTCGTCCAGGGTTGCCATGGCCATGATCAGGGCCGCCGGACCACATGAGAATTCCGTGGTCTGGGGGTAATAGGGCACCGCCGGAAATTCCCGTGACGGCGCATAGAAAAGGATGCGGCGTTCAAAACGCAGGGCGGTGCCGTGGTCTTCGTAGTAGTCCCGATAGGTACCGAACTGCCGATAGCCGAGGCGCTGGTACAGGCGGATAGCGGGGGCGTTGTCTTCCCGTACTTCCAGTCGCATCACGATACGGCCGGCTTCCACGGCAGCCGCTTCAGCCTCGTGAACCAATTGCTCACCGATGTTCCGCCCGCGTTCCGACGGGGAGACCGCAATGGAATAGATCCGCGCCAGCCGGGTGGCCGCGCTCATCAATACCAGGCAGTAGCCCACCAGGTCTCCACCATCCACGGCAACAATCAACCGGTCCCTGGGCATGTCCAGAAAACGGCGGAAGCTTCGGCGTGAGATACGGTCTTCGGTGAAGCAGCGGTTTTCCAGCTTTACCAGAGCGTCCAGGTCTTCGCTGACGGCGTGACGATAGTGAAGTGATGTCATGGTTACGAGGCTCTGGGTGACGCAAAAGTGGCGGCTTGGCCGGATTCAGCTCTGGCGGCTATTATGAGTGAGTGCCGACATTGCCGGAAGCAGGCAATTATGCGTAAAAGCACGCATTTGCTGCTAATTGTAGGCTAACGTTTTCCGGCGTATTGTTGCGACATTGTACAGGCTCCGCTGTCTTGGGATTGTCCTGTTTCCCTTCTGTTTTCCGGCACTGCCTTCATGGAGGAATGCCCCTGATGTCTCGTTTGTTGATTGTTGTTGACCGGGCCAAGGACTGGGCACCGTATTACCCCAGTGAAG
>CAZFPG010000643.1:0-1556 GCA_964521055.1 uncultured Marinobacter sp. | reverse complement strand
CGTGACGACTACCTCCAGACCCAGGATAATGAACACCGCAAACCGGCGGAGATTGAATTGCGAACAGAAGCCAACCTGCCGCAGGCACGCTTCGATACCAGCCAGATCGAGCAGGTTATGGTGAACCTTTGTGACAACGGGCTTCGGTATAGCGAGCAGGCCGCTGGCGAACGCCGGATCGCGATCTACGCCGGGGCCACCGCCGACGGCGAGAGAGCCTACGTGGATGTTCGTGATTTTGGCCCCGGCATTGCCCAGAAGCACCGGGTTTCTGTTTTTGAGCCATTTTTCACAACCGACAAAGGTGGGACAGGCCTTGGTCTTTATCTGGCACGAGAACTGTGCGAGGCTAATCAGGCTCACTTGTCCCTGGTGGATGACAACCAGCCCGGCTGTTGTTTCCGCATTACATTTGCCCATCACGGGCGGATGATATGACCAACCCGGAAGCCCGGTAGTCTGAACAACGACATGGAACCGACAAAAACCCAATGACCACTCATACAGCGCTGATCGTAGACGACGAGCCCGACATCCGGGATCTTCTGGAAATCACCCTCACCCGAATGGGCGTTAACGCGCTGACCGCGCCGGATATCACCAGTGCCAAGAAGCTTCTGGGCGAGCATAGGCCGCAACTCTGCCTGACCGACATGAACCTGCCCGACGGAAATGGCATTGAGCTGGTCCAGTGGATCCAGCAGCACACGCCCTGCACCCCGGTGGCTGTTATCACCGCCTACGGCAATATGGATACCGCCATTGAATCCCTAAAGGCTGGCGCGTTTGATTTTGTCTCCAAACCTGTTGAGTTGCCGCGGCTCCGGGAACTGGTCAACAGCGCCCTGAAACTCTCGGAACAGGAGCCTGATGCCAACACTTCCTCCGATGAACCCGGCCTGCTGCTGGGCAACTCGACTGAAATAAAGCGCCTGAGAAACCAGGTAAGAAAGCTTGCCCGCAGCCAGGCACCGGTTTTCATCAGCGGTGAGTCCGGGAGCGGCAAGGAGCTGGTGGCCCGCATGATCCATCTTCAGGGCCCCCGACGGGACCACCCGTTTGTCGCAGTGAACTGTGGCGCCATCCCTTCGGAGTTGATGGAAAGCGAATTCTTTGGCCACAAGAAAGGCAGCTTTACCGGCGCCGTGGATAACAAGGACGGTCTGTTCCGGTCCGCCGATGGTGGCACCCTGTTTCTGGACGAAGTCGCCGACCTGCCGCTGGCCATGCAGGTAAAGCTGCTACGGGCCATTCAGGAGAAAGCTGTCCGGCCCGTGGGCGATACCAGAGAAGTGCCCGTGGACATTCGTCTGCTCAGTGCCACCCACAAAGACTTGCCGGGGCTCGTTCAGGAAGGAAATTTTCGCCAGGATCTGTTCTACCGCATCAATGTCATTGAGCTTCCGGTTCCGGCACTGAGGGACCGGCCGGATGACATCGGCCTGCTGGCCGGGCACATTCTGCAGCGCATTGCCCGCGAATACGAATGTGAGCCGGCATCGCTGACGCCCGACACCATCGACCGCCTGAAGGACTATGACTTCCCGGGCAATGTC
>CAZFPG010000642.1:0-1558 GCA_964521055.1 uncultured Marinobacter sp. | reverse complement strand
GGGTCTCGGTCTCGATTTCCATCCGGCGCAGCTGCTCACGCAGGCGCTCGATGGTGGCGGCCATTTCGTCCAGGTTGTGGCTGAAGTCGCTGGTCTGCTGTTCCAGACGGCCACGGGTAATACTGGTTTCACCGGCCAGGTTGACCAGCTCGTCCAGCAGCGGTGCCGATACCCGAATGGTTTCCTGGGGCGCGCGCTGGGCGGCAGCGGCTTTGGCCGGTGCCTTGGATGGCGCTTTGTTGGGCTTGGGTGCCGGTGCTACCGGTTTTTCCGGCTTGGCAGGCTTTTCAGCGACCGGCTCGGGGGTATCCGGTGCTTCTGTCTGCGGTTTGGCGGGTTCCGGAACCGCACCGGTGTTTTCGAACCGGTTACGGATATCGGCGACTAACGCCACAATGCCATCGTGATCCTCGGTTATTGCCCGCCACGCCTCGTCGCCCGGAGTGTTACCACCCAGGTCGATCAGCCGCGTTTCCAGGGCATGGGCCTTGTCGCCCAGCTCGGCGAGTTGTGACAGACGGGCACCGCCCTTGAGAGTGTGCAGGGCACGCTGGGCTTCCTGATTGAAGTGGTGGTTGGCCGGGTCTTTGCGCCAGTCGTCCAGCAGCTGCTCGAGCTGGTCAAGAATCTCGCCAGCCTCCTCCAGGAAAATCTCCAGCACCTCGGCATCGACAGAATCTTCCTGCCCGGACGTTTCCGCGGGCGCAGCGGCTTCGGAAAGTTCCTCGCCAGAGGCCTTGTGGGCATCATTGAATGCCTTGATGAGTACCTTGTCAGCGACCGGCTTGTTGCCATCTTCCAGACTGGCAAGCATGTTCCGCAAGACGCCATGAGCCGTATCGCTGAGTTCCAGCAGAACCGACTGGTTGCTGGCACCGGCAATCAGGGGATCCAGTGCGTCGGACCAGGCTTCCGCCAGATCGGCAATAGGGTCCACATCGGACAGGCGGGCGCCACCCTTGAGGGTATGCAGTTCCTGTTGAAGCTGCGTTACACCGGCCAGCTCTTCGGGTTCGTCCTTCCACTGGGCCAGGCATTCGCCAATGGCTTCGTGGATTTCCAGCCCTTCATCCAGGAAGATGCCCACCAGGTCATTGTCGGACGCCTGGGCTATGGTATCCGCGACGGAGGCTGGTTGTTCCTCGGCAGCGCCGGAAACGTCCTCTTCCGGCTCTTCCGCGGTTTCCTCAGGCTCTGCAGAGGGTAGCGGTTTGCCGGATAGTATGGCTTCCACCTGCTCTACCAGTTCCGTAGCCGGCGGGCAGGGCTTCTGCGTGGCTACCTGTTCGACCATCTGGGCGAGGCGGTCATGGCAGGCGAACAGCAGGTCGTTCATCTCATCACTGGCGCTGAGCTGGCCCTCCGCCACTTTCTCGAACAGGTCTTCGAGAACATGGGTCAGGTCACCAATGGCATCGACACCGGCCATGCGGGCACCGCCCTTGAGGGTGTGCACATCCCGCTGGAGCTCTGCAGCCACTTCCTGGTTGGAGGTGTCTTCACTCCAGGTATGCAGGGCACTGCCGGTGGAGTTGATCAGGTCATAGGCTTCTTCCAG
>CAZFPG010000641.1:0-1572 GCA_964521055.1 uncultured Marinobacter sp. | reverse complement strand
GATCGATCGCTTCGGATTATTACCGGAGCCGGAAAAGAACCTGATCCGTCAGTCGGAACTCAGAATCCGCGCCGAGGCCCTGGGAATCGTGAAAGTGGATGCCGGAAAGGAGTGGGCAAGGCTGGAATTTGGCAGCTCCACACCGGTGGACCCGCTGGTGCTGGTTAAAAAAGTGCAATCCTCGCCGGACAAGTATCGCCTTGAGGGAGCCAACAGTTTCCGTTTCCGGCTGAACGACACCTCAACCAGTGGTAAACTCGACGGCATTTCCGACATGCTGGGCCAGCTGGTTTCATGAAGCGCCCGGCCCAGAGGTCTCTGATGAACACCAGGAATATTGGAGCACAGCCCTTGCGAACGCCCGGTAACTTATTGCTTGGAAAGTCCATTTTCATTTTTGCGGCCACGCTGGCCCTGTCACCGCTGGCGTCAGCGCAGCAGTCTTCAGAACAGCCCACCGCCGACCAGCCTGTGGAAGAGCAGCGCAGCAGCGGTGACGCAACTGAACGGGGTGCCCCCCGAAAAGACTACTACCGTGCTGAATTCGTTATTCTGGAGCGCAAGGTCGAGCCGGACGAGATCAATGAACGAATGGCCAGCCGCATACCCGAGCCACCCAATCCGGACATCACTGATATCCTGAGGGCAACAGACGGCAATGGCACAGTGGAGACGACACTGGACCTGGTCCCGCGCAGCGAGCTGCACCTCAACTCAGCCGCCAACCGCCTGGAGAACAGTGGCAAGTACCGGGTTCTTCTGGCAACCGGGTGGTACCAGTCTTTCCCACCCGATTTCGAAGGTGAACCACTGCGAGTTGCCATTGGTGACTGGCTGTCCGATGCCGGGCACCGGGAAGTTGATGGCCACATCACAATCGACCGGCAACGTTACCTGCACGTTGGCGTGCACCTGAACCACTGGCGGCCCCTCCCCACCGAAGACAAACCGGTCGGTTTGATCGGCGGTGGACTTTATACAGACCGCTCGCCCGACACCGACGGGAGCAAAGAAGCTGACGGGAACGAAGGAGAAAGCGCAGGGGCAGAAAATGCAGAAGCGGCGGGAAATGACTCGGAAAGTGCTCAGGCAGTGGACGTCGCCGAAAGCGTTGACCAACCAGGCCAGGCCCTGATTTCCGGTGTCAACTGGCCCCGGGCGGAACTACTGACCTGGATTCGCGAGACACGCCGCATGCGCAGTGAGGAAGTCCATTTCCTGGACTCCCCCACCATCGGCGTGCTGGTGTTCTTCAGGAAAATTGAGGAGTAAGGGCTCCAAGGCCGCTCATTGACTCCTCGAGGATCCGCTTGACGCCAGACATTCCCTGGCTGATGGCGGCCTCGATCTCTACCATGGTAATGATATGGTCCGATTTTCCAGCGGCCCGGTTCACCACCAGCGCCAGGCAGACGTAGTTCATCTTCAATTCTGCAGCCAGTACCGCCTCGGGCATACCAGTCATCCCCACGAGATCGCAACCATCACGTTCCAGACGCAACACCTCGGCCGCCGTTTCAAGCCTTGGCCCCTGGGTGGCAGCGTAAACACCGAAATCAGAAAACGGCAGGT
>CAZFPG010000640.1:0-1573 GCA_964521055.1 uncultured Marinobacter sp. | reverse complement strand
GGATTACGTGGGCCAGCCGGCCGTACGGGAACAGATGGAAATTTTCATCTCCGCGGCCAGGGGCCGGCAGGAAGCGCTGGATCATGTGCTGATCTTTGGCCCTCCCGGCCTGGGCAAGACCACCCTCGCCAATATCATCGCTAATGAAATGGGCGTGTCCATCAAGACCACCTCCGGCCCGGTACTGGAGAAGGCGGGTGATCTGGCGGCAATGCTTACCAACCTCGAAGAGGGCGATGTGCTCTTTATCGATGAGATTCACCGGCTCAGCGCTGCCGTGGAGGAAGTTCTCTATCCGGCCATGGAAGACTACCAGCTGGATATCATGATAGGAGAGGGCCCGGCTGCCCGCTCCATCAAACTGGACCTGCCGCCATTCACCCTGGTGGGTGCCACCACCAGGGCCGGATTGCTGACGTCACCACTGCGGGACCGCTTTGGCATTGTCCAGCGCCTGGAGTTCTACAACACGAAGGACCTCACCGATATCATCCTTCGCTCCGCGCGGCTGTCGTCCGTTACCATCGATAACCGCGGCGCCTATGAGATTGCCCGTCGTTCACGGGGCACACCCCGTATCGCCAACCGCCTGTTGAGACGGGTACGTGACTTTGCCGAGGTAAAGGCGGATGGTTGCATCAGTGAATCCATCGCCGACCAGGCCCTGAACATGCTGAAAGTCGACGCACTCGGGTTTGATCACATGGACCGGCGGTTGCTGCTGGCCATGATCGAAAAATTTGACGGAGGGCCGGTGGGCGTGGAAAGCCTGGCGGCGGCAATCAGTGAAGAGCGGGGAACGATCGAAGATGTTCTGGAGCCATTCCTGATTCAGCAGGGGTACATGGTGCGTACGCCCCGGGGCCGAATGGTGACGTCCAACGCCTATCAGCATTTTGGTGTCGCACCGTCCGGACCAAAGGGGGAGGACCTCTTTGACTGAGCGCTATGAGCCCTCATTCGGCCTGGCGATTCGGGTCTATATTGAAGACACCGACGCCGGTGGCATTGTTTACCATGCCACCTACCTGCACTACATGGAGCGCGCCCGAACAGAATGGGTACGCAGCCGGGGTGTCGGCCTGCGGGCGGGACTGGAAGAGAATATCAGTTATGTGGTCCAGCGGTTGTCAATTCATTACGGTTCGCCGGCAAAGCTGGACGACGAGTTACGGGTAACCGCGGAACCTGTGGCCTTTGGCCGGGTCTGGATGGAATTTCGTCAGCAGGTGGTGCGGATTTCAGATGAGGCCGTGCTGGCATCCGCGGATGTTCGCGTTGCCTGTATTGCACTGGGCTCCGGCAGGCCACGACGCCTGCCTGCAAACATGCTGGAGTTGCTGGAAAGCGACAGGAAAACCAATTCACAAGTGAAATAATCCAGGAGTAAAAGGTGGAGTCAGAACTTTCTGTTTGGTATCTCATCGCCAATGCCGGCGTACTGGTCCAATTGGTCATGCTGCTGCTTGCGCTGGCTTCCATTGTTTCCTGGGCACTTATCTTCCAGCGCCTTCAGGTCTTCCGCAAGGCTAAACAGGCGCAGTATGCCTTCGAGGAACGATTCTGGTCCGGC
>CAZFPG010000639.1:0-1575 GCA_964521055.1 uncultured Marinobacter sp. | reverse complement strand
CATGCGCCTGAACTTCGAAATTACCGCACTCAGTACCGCAGGCGACTTTGTTGAAGGTGTCGAGCACATGCTGGAACAGGATCTTGCCAGTTGCCGCCTGATGTCAGACCGCGACTACCGGGACCGTTCCATTCCTTTCCGGCTGGCCTGCAGAACCGTACGATTGGCCGCTCCCCTGCTCTGAAAACAGCCCGGGCAGCGGCTGCGGTTTCTTTGTGACCATTTTCCGGACGCAAAGAATGTGAGAGTATTCCAGAACCACTGAGCCAGCACGCTGTAACGAAGCAGGACCATGACCACATTCAAGCCCCGCGAAACCCTGACCGAACAGGTTGCACGCCACATTGAAAACCTTATTGCCTTTGGCCAGCTCCACTCCGGAGAGCGGATCTATGAAAGCGCCATGGCGAAGCAGATGGACGTCAGCCACGGTTCAATCCGCGAGGGGCTGTTATTACTGGAAAAGCGCCACCTGGTGCAGAACGTTCCCCGTAAGGGTGCCTTCGTCACACCACTGGATGAGTTTTTTGTGCGGAGCCTGTATGAGGTACTGCAGCTTTATCTGACCCATACCGGCCGCAAGCTGGTCAGGCAGTGGCAACCCGCCGACATGGACAAACTGGAATCCCTGTACCAGCGCATGAAGGCCTGCCATGACAACAATGATCTACTGGTCTTTCTTGAACTGGGCATCGAATACACTCAGGCGTCGCTGGCCTATGCCGACAACTATTTCATAGTTTCGGCCATTGAGGACCTGTGGCCGTCGGCAAAACGCTGTGCTTTTGTCGCTTTTCAGCGCGGAGGCAACCGCGTGCTGGAAGACAACCTGGAACACGTGCGTGAATCCATTGACGCCATCCGGGAACACGACGAGGAACGCCTGGCGGAGATCCTGGCAAAATACGCGGAGCAACAGTGCCAGCAGGTTCTTGAAGCCATTGGCACCACACCTGCCACTGCCTGACCCCGCGCCAATCAGTCAAACAGGCGTGTAAACGAGAACCCCAGGCTGAGGTAGGCGCTCCAGTCGTCTTCATTGTTATAAGCCGTCGCTAGCTGGAGTGGGCCCAGGAAGGTTTCGATGCCGGCAAACACACTGCCTGAACGCAGCAGGTTGTTCCATCGGGCATCCCCCAGCGAAGACCACGCATTACCGGTTTCAAAACCCACTCCGGCGAACCAGGGCACAAAGGGTCCGCCAAACTGCTGCCTGGCAAAGACGCTTGCAAGCACGGCGTCTTCACCGGCCACCTCGCCCTGACTGTAAGCCGACAACCGGTGAAACCCGCCCAGCAACACCGAATTCTCGATGCCGGCCACGCCACGGGTCACGGTATTTCCGAACAGAAGTCCGGTGAGGCTTGTCTTGTGCCAGCTTGCCGTGCCCAGAGCCATAACCCTGACCGAATCGAAATCACGGTCGGACCCAAGGCCCGGGCGCTCTATCCTGCCACGGATACCGGCAAAGCCTCCGGATTCGGGAAGGAAGGTATCATCCAGGGAATCATGCACCAGCTGCAGGCTGAGACTGCCACTCTGGATCGAGCCGGAGGGCGCCACCGGCTGCCCCAC
>CAZFPG010000638.1:0-1579 GCA_964521055.1 uncultured Marinobacter sp. | reverse complement strand
GTCGCTCGCCATTGCGGAGGCAATCTATGCACGGCTGTCTCAGCGACTGGGCCTCCGCCATTATGTCCTGCTCCAGTCTTTTCCAGTTAAGCAGAGCCTGTCGTTTGCGCTGTTGGCCTGGATAGCCGCGTCGTGCCCGGCTGATACGTTCGTCGTCGAAGGCCAGCGGCAGATACTCGCTGTAGAGCTTTTCGATGGCTGGGCCAAACCCGTTATCCAGGAAACTGGGAAAGGTCCACCATTTCTTGTCATAGGCCCCGTGGAGATGACCCAGTATTTCGTCCATCCCATCGTCGGCGGTCAGGACTTCCCAGGCGGCGACGCCCACGGGTGAGATTCGCCGGATAAACCTCTGCCACCAGTTCTGCTCGTCCGGGCTGGCGGGGCCGAGAATACCATCGCCTTTGGAGTGCAGCACTACAATCTGTCGTGCGGCTTTGTAGGCGGAGGGAAACACTCCCAGCCCGAGTGGATGACTGTCACGGCTGGCGTCGTTGCTCAGGGCATTGTCCGCGACAGCGGGTTGCCACAGGAACAGGTGGTCGAGCAGATTCTGTCTCCCCAGGGTGCCAAGAATGTTCAGTGCCGTTAGTGCAACCCGGGCACCGAGAGAGTGGGTGATCAGGTTGACGGCGATGCCGGCATCCTGCAGTTGTTGCAGCAGTGGCACCAGCCGTCTTCCTGCCGCCATGGCGTTAAGTTCCGCCTGCATGAAATCCGTGGAGCCGGTGTCGCCGGGCCATGACACATTGATAATCCGGCTGTAGGGCATCCAGTCTTCGCCGTCGAAGCCGGCCGCCTGGTTCAGGCGGTATTCCATGTTGACGGCCCAGTCGTGAACACCGGTGCCATGCAGGTCTGATTCGTCCGGAGAGCCCGAAATGTCTGCGGTATCCTGCAACACCGTGGCCTTCTGCGTGTGCCACGCAAACGTGTATTTTTGTGAACGGTTATTGCCATGCCAGTCTTCCTTACGGCTTACGTTTTTCAGGAAGCGCCCCCATTCCCCATGGGGTACGTTATAGCCGTGGACAAAAAGCAGCGCGTTGTTGCCATTGGCGCGAAAATACTCAAGCTGCTCCCGGGTTAGCAGGTCCTGTTCGGGGTCGGTTTCTTCCCGCAGATTGATCAGCGCCGGGGGCGGCAAGTGGATAGCGGTCGCCTTTCTGACTCCTTCGATGGCTGTCAATTCCACGCCGTCGGTCAGGACCGATCCGGGAGTAAATCGCTGTTGCTGGCTCACTGTATCGACGCCGATCAGGTGCTCACCCTCCTGTTCTTCCGGCCAGTGCCAGTGGACTTCGCCAGTGGTGATTCCCTCAAACCGCGCTATCTGGTTTTCCTGGTTTTGTTCCTCATCAGTTTCCAGGGTTCCCGGGTATTCCTCGCCGGTGGCCCGTCGCAGTTTACCCGGGTTGCTGAACGCCAGTGGCTGTCCGAGATTGTTCTGGCGCCGTATCAGCACCTCAGCGGAGGAATTCAGGCAACACTCGGGTGCGCCGTGGGATCCCAGTGGTTCTGAGCTTGGTGTAAAGGGGAGTTTTGTGGCGGTTGTCATTTCCAGGTTCCTTCCTAATGA
>CAZFPG010000637.1:0-1596 GCA_964521055.1 uncultured Marinobacter sp. | reverse complement strand
TTCTGCAGGGTTTCATCCAGAAAACGGGCATTGTGGGCACCGGTGACCGGGTCGGTGATAGCCAGGTCTTCAGCGGACTGCGCCATGTGATCGTAGTGCCATATATACAGCGCCGCGACTGCTATCAATGAAAACACACCGGCGACGATGGTGACGGTATGGGCAACCGTGTGCGTCAGCAGGAGGAACAGCGCCAGCGCGGCAAGTAGCAGCAGCGAGAGAATCATTCCCTGGCGTAAGGGCAGGATCAGCAGGTTCAGAAGCACCAGTGGCATGGCCCAGTGGCTGATGCCTGGTGGATCCAGTGTGTACATTACTGCGACCAGTCCACTGTTGAGCGCTGCCAGGATGATCAGGTGCCCGGGTGCGGAAAGCTGGTGGCGGCGACAGATAAAGGTGTAGCCGGCGCCGGCAATGGTCAGCAGTGCCATGCCGGACGCCAGAAAGAACAGCTCATAGAAGCCATAACGAAGATTCTGGAACGCCAGGCTGGCAATGAACAGGCTGGCAAACAGATACCCCGCAAGGTGAGTGAAGCTTCTGAGGCGGGTCTCGGTCATGACACAGTCCCTCCGGTACGTGCCGCGCCAGTGGTATGGGACCAGGTGCTGTAGGACTGGGTCCGGTTGCCGCCCTGCTGTTGGGCCCGGCGAAGGGCATTGGCGGCGGACTGCTGCAGGCTGTCGGCATCATCGCCGATATTCAGCCCTGCAATGCCGGCACTGACGGTCAGGTCCAGTTGATGGGAGGCCAGCAGGGTGCGCAGGCCGCCGCGGATAGTTTCCGCCAGTGTGGCTGCATCCATGGTGGCAATGCCGGGCAGGATAATCAGGAACTGCAGGTCGGCCACGCGGTAATAGGTATCGAAATCCCGCAGTTGCGAGTGCAGATAGCGGCCGATTCGTGGCAGTATGGAACGAATGTCGGCGTCGGGATTGCTGTCGCTCAGGTGGGTGTCCAGGCCGATCATGATCACCGACATGTCAATGCCTTCCCGTTCGCTGCGCTGGATTTCCTTGTGGAGATCGGCAGACAGGTACTCGCGGCTGGCCGCCTGGGTCAGTTCGTCGGTGCGGCGCAGGGGGGCTAGCTGCCGGGACTTGTACTCCCGGAGAAACACCAGCAAACCGGACAGCATGATCGTTAGCAGCAGTGCGCTGATCATCTGGTGACGATCAGGGGCGCCTCCGGACCAGTGAGTGGTGACGATTGCCGCGATGGCGGTCAGGGCAGCAATGCCAGCTGCCCAGGCAACCGGTAACAGGGCAAACCCGATCAGGGGGGCCACGTAGAGCCAGTGGGTCAGACTCCGGGGCCCGGACCACAGGCTGGTGACCAGAAGCAGAAACAGGGCCCCGAACAACAGGCGATGGAGTGCGGGCCAGGGTTGCCGGAACCGTCCGGGATGGAAGGCGCTGCTGGTGAAAACCAGGCCAGCGGCAACAATTGCGGTAACAGCGGTAATGGGTTCCCTCTGTACGACCGCGAATACAGCAATGGCGAGAAGGATCAGGAACCCTGTTCTCGACAGGCGGCTTAGCAGGAATTTTTCGGCCATCTGGGCCATGGTATCCGTCCTCTCCCGGGCGTCCGTGT
>CAZFPG010000636.1:0-1596 GCA_964521055.1 uncultured Marinobacter sp. | reverse complement strand
GAAGCCCATAACGCCTTCCAGGTGTTCACCTTCAAGGCCAAGGCTGGCGGAGCGGGAACCGGTTGCCAGCACCAGGTGCGAATAGGGCTGAACCACCCCGCTGCCGGTGCTGACTGTTTTTTCCGCACAATTGATGGCAACAACCGGGTCGCCCTGGTGCACTTCAATGTTGTGGTGGAGATACCAGTCGGGTTGCTGCAGTTGCAGGCTGTCTTCGCTGGCGTCACCCGCCAGTACGGCCGAAAGCTGGATGCGGTTGTAGGCTGGCGTTGCTTCGCCGTTGAACACCACAATCCGCCCGAAAGGGTTATGGGGCTGCTCAACCAGCTTTTCGAGCAGACGCTGGGCCACCATGCCGTGCCCGCAGATAACAAGAGTCTGTTCTGTTCCTGCTCTCATGATCGCTATCCCCTTCTCTGCCCAAACAAAAAATGCCGGAGCATCTGATCCCCGAAGGGACTCGATGGTCCGGCGCCAATGCCAACAACAATGATCTGATGGTCCGGCCGATCCGTGGCCGGGAAGTTCTTCCCTATCTCTGTAGTAGCGAAGGCCGTGCCAACATGGTTATCCCATTGTTTACAGCAGGTTATCGGTATTCGCCTTTAAGCTGGCCCGAGATCCGTGCGCTCTGACGGGGCGATATGCACCGGATGAGTGCTTTTAAACCGGCGCGGCAGCCCGCCATGCCGGAATGACCTCAGGCGATGCGGCGAACAGGGCTTTCCGGCTGGCTGCTTTCCACCTCCGGCGTTTCTTCGGCTTGCGCCGGGGCAGCCTCCCCGGTGGTTGCCTCTCCCTGTTCTTCCTGGCCTTTGCCGGGGAAACGCTGTTTTTCGTAAAGGAAGGACAGCACTGCCTGGCGGTAATGCACATACTCCGGGTTGTCCGCCAGTGTTACCCGGTTGCGGGGCCGTGGCAGCTCGATATGCAACTCCTCGCCAATGGTGGCGGCCGGGCCGTTGGTCATCATCACGATCCGGTCCGACAGCAGCACCGCTTCGTCCACATCGTGAGTGATCATGATCACCGTGCTGTTCAGATCTTGCTGGATGTCCATCAACGAATCCTGCAGATGGGCCCGGGTCAGCGCATCCAGCGCGCCGAATGGCTCGTCCATCAACAGTACACTGGGCTTCATCGCCAGTGCTCGGGCAATACCAACGCGCTGCGCCATACCGCCGGAAATTTCACCGGGGCGCTTATCAAGCGCGTGGTCCATGTTGACCAATTTGAGATTGTGCAGAATCCATTCCTTCCGCTCGGCTTTGCTCATGGACTTACGGAAAACCTGTTGCACGGCGAGTTCTACATTCTCGTAAACGGTAAGCCAGGGCATCAGTGAGTGATTTTGAAACACAACGGCCCTCTCTGGTCCGGGAGTGTTCACTTCATGCCCGTCCAGTACACAGCCACCACGGGTAGCCTGTAACAGTCCGGCGACGATATTGAGCACAGTGGACTTACCACAACCAGAATGGCCGATAAGGGAGACGAACTCTCCTTTGCGAATCTTCAGATCGACGTTTTCCAGAGCAACGAAAGGCCCGTTGGGCGTTTCAAAGGCCATCTGTACATTGGTCAGTTCAAGATGCG
>CAZFPG010000635.1:0-1597 GCA_964521055.1 uncultured Marinobacter sp. | reverse complement strand
TATCAGCCAACTGACTGAATTCCAACGGGCAGGTGATACCTCTGCAATCACAGGACACCCCTGTGCAGAAAACGGATATTTCCGCAGCCCCTACACGCCTCTAATGACAGAACCCACAACAACAATCTGAGGTGTTGAAATGAGCAGGATCAAAACGCTTGCCGGTGCTGTGCTGGCAACCACCCTTACCGCCGGGCTTTCAACCTCCGCCCTGGCGGCCGCCGGTGACCCGGTGAAAGTCGGTCTCATGCTGCCGTTCAGCGGCATTTACGCACAACTCGGCGAGGCCGGCCGCGATGGTCTTAAGCTGGCCCTGAAAGAACATACCGAACAGTTGCACGGCTCCAAAATCGAATACATCGAGCTGGATACCGAAGCCAAGCCTTCACGGGCACCGGAGCTGGCTTCCTCACTGTTGAACCAGCACAAAGCGGACTTCGTGATTGGCCCGGTTCACTCGGGTGTTGCCATGGGCATGATCAAGATGCTGCGCGGCAAGGACACCATCATGATCATCCCCAACGCCGGTTCCGCCGCAGCCACCGGCCCGCTGTGCTCTCCCAATGTATTCCGTACGTCGTTTTCATCCTGGCAGCCCTCCTACCCCATGGGCAAGGTAGCGCTTGAGAAAGGCTACAAGAAGGTTTATGCCATCAGCTGGAACTACGGCATGGGCCGCGAAAGCCTGGATGCTTTCGAAGAGTCCTTTACTGCCGGCGGTGGTGAGATTGTCGAGAAGGTATTGCTGCCGTTCCCGTCCACCAACTTCCAGTCCCATGTCAGTGACATTGCCGACGAGAAGCCAGACGCCGTCTTCACCTTCTTCGCCGGCGGTGGCGCCATCAAGTTCGTGAAGGATTACGACGCCATGGGCCTGCGCGGCAAGATTCCGCTACTGGGTTCCGGCTTTCTCACCGAAGGCACACTGCAGGCGCAGGGGGATGCCGCCGAGGGTGTAATGACCGGCCTGCACTACGCGGAACAGCTGGAGATTCCCAAGAACCAGGCATTCCGCGAAGCCTTCAACACCGAGTACGGCCATTACCCGGATATCTACGCCGTCCAGGGTTACGACGCGGGACAGGCCATCGCCAACACCATTGACCAGCTCAAGGGCGATATTTCGGACAAGCAGACCGTGATCAGCATTATGGAAAAGCTGACCATCGACAGCCCTCGTGGAGAATTCACCTTCTCCAGGGCTCACAACCCAATCCAGAACATCTACCTGCGGGAAGTGAAGGATGGCGTGAACGTGGTGCAGAGTGTGGCCGCCGAAGCGCTGGAAGATCCGGCTCGCGGCTGCACGCTCTGAGCGCGGGTTCCAATGGCTCCCGGCAACCGCCGGGAGTGTCCCCAAAGCTGCCTGCCCGCCCCTGAACTGACCGATTCGTAAAACCGTTGGGTATCACTATGTCTACCGAACTTTTCTTCGTGCAACTTATCAATGGCCTCCAGTATGGGTTGCTCCTGTTTCTGATCGCCTCCGGCCTGACCCTGGTCTTCGGCGTTATGGGCATCCTCAACCTGGCCCATGGCTCCCTGTATATGGTGGGCGCCTATCTGGTGTGGTATTTCGTCGCCGTCACCGGCAGCT
>CAZFPG010000634.1:0-1605 GCA_964521055.1 uncultured Marinobacter sp. | reverse complement strand
AGAGCTACGTCATCATCCGAAGATTATATGTTGGGTGGGCGAGCACTCAGTCCGAAAGTGGCGGCGCTTTCTGCCGGGGCTTCGGATATGAGTGGCTGGTTGCTTCTGGGCTTGCCCGGGGCGCTGTTTGCATCGGGCCTGGGTTCGGCCTGGATCGGTATCGGCCTGCTTGTAGGTGCGTTCTTTAACTGGACCCTCGTTGCGCCAAGGCTGCGTGAACAGACGGTTCACTACGGTAATGCGATTACGATTCCGGCCTTTCTGGCCAACCGGTTTCCGACGCAGGCGCTCTCCCTGCGTACCGTGTCAGCTGTCGTTATCGTTATCTTCTTTGCGGTTTACACAGCGTCCGGCCTGGTTGCCGGCGGCAAACTGTTTGAAAGTGCGTTTTCCGGTATTTTCAACTTCGGTGGCCTGAGTGACTACGCGGTGGGCATCACCATTACCCTGGGTGTGGTTCTGGCCTACACGGTTGTAGGTGGCTTCCTGGCTGTGAGCATGACGGACTTTGTCCAGGGCTGCATCATGATGCTGGCACTTGTCATCATGCCGCTGGTTGTCCTCTTCGGCGAAGGTGGCGGCGGTTTTGCCCAGGCGTCACAAACCCTGAACGAAGTCGATCCCACGCTGCTGTCCTGGACGGAGGGACTGACCTTTATAGGCTGGTTGTCTGCGGTTACCTGGGGCCTGGGTTATTTCGGCCAGCCCCACATCATCGTGCGCTTCATGGCGATCCGTACTCTGAAAGACGTACCCATTGCCCGCAATATCGGCATGTCCTGGATGCTTATTTCCCTGATCGGCGCTGTCTCTCTCGGCGTGTTCGGCCGGGCCTATGCCATTCGCAATGGCATGGATATTCAGGATCCGGAAACCATCTTTATCATCCTGTCTGATCTGCTGTTCCATCCGCTGATCACCGGCTTCCTCTATGCCGCCCTGCTTGCTGCGGTTATGAGCACCATCTCCAGCCAGCTTCTGGTGTCGTCTTCTTCACTGACCGAGGACTTCTACCGTCTGTTCCTGCGTAAGGAAGCAACGGACAAGGAATGCGTGGGTGTTGGCCGGATTTGCGTCGTACTGGTTGGTCTGGTTGCAGCGGTCATCGCCTCTGATCCAAACTCTCAGGTTCTGGCACTGGTCAGTAACGCCTGGGCCGGCTTCGGCGCGGCGTTCGGCCCGCTGATCATCCTGTCGCTGATGTGGCCGCGCACAAACGGCGCTGGCGCCATCGCAGGCATGGTTGTGGGTGCCGCTACGGTTATCATCTGGATTTCACTGGGCTGGAACGGTGAGTTCATGGGTGGCCCGGGTGTGTACGAGATCATTCCTGGCTTCATTGCTGCCTTCATTGCCATCATGGTGGTGAGCTCGGTAACTGAAGATGCTGGCGAATATCAGGCTATTACCCGGTAAACAAGAGCGCTTTCTACGCTCTGAGTAATGACAGGGGCTCCTCCGGGGGCCCCTTTTTTTGCTGGACCGGTTTGCGGGAGTGGCTGGGCCGGTTTGCAAAAGGGGGCTGGGCCCGCCGTGGGGTGGCTTTTCTTCTGGGCACAACAACACGCTGCGCTCCGACACCATTTTCCCCGCCCAAAACGCACC
>CAZFPG010000633.1:0-1618 GCA_964521055.1 uncultured Marinobacter sp. | reverse complement strand
CGATTCGCCTCAAAAAGTTAGTGTTGAATTATATAGACCACAAAATATATTTCAAGTCGGGCTTACAGAGCTCACGCTCTGAAATGCGACCCTACTCCTTAAGAATAGACCGGATTGTGGCTCACGCCAGTGACAAATCTGTTAAACAATGGAGGGGAAAACAACCTGCTCAGGGGTCAGGGATGTACCATCAACGATACGCCTCCGATAGGATACAGACGCTGCTGTACCATCGGGCCATAGCTGGTCAAACCGGGGCAGCCAGGCCTCCAGATCGTAGGCTACGGCCACCAGGGATACGTTCAGTCCGCGCCGTTCAAGACCGGCAACAGGCTCGGCAAGCGGGCTTGTCAGACCAATACGGGTAATCAGGCCCCGCGGATCCCGCACCAGGTTACCCATACCTGCCGAGCCATTATTGACCACAACACGACTGCGCCCCTCCATGGTTCCCGACCAGAGTACTGGCAGGCAGGTATGGGTGGAGGCAATGACATCAGCACCGGACTCGGCGAACCACTCCGCAAGCTCCAAATCGTTGCCGGCGGTGAAGGACTCATGGGCCAGCCCCCATCCGGCCAGGGACTCAGGATCACCATGCACCACCAAAATCTTTAGGCCTCCAAATAACAGGCATCGATAGCGGGGCAAAAGGCGAAGCCGTTTCTGGATGTCCGGATGATCCCCGGCCACACCCTGTAGCCGCTCCATGATGCTGTTGGAGCGCTCCACCACACCCTGATCAACAAAGTCGGGATAAGCACAGCCGCAGCCCGCACCGGCATTGGGGTTTCCCAGCTCATAATCCACGTTACCCAGGCTGACCGTATGATCCAGCACGCGATTGTTGATCTCGCGGAACAGGCTATCGCTGGCATTGAACCAGTTGAAATCGCCGTTGAACACCAGCTTGACCCTGTGCCCCTGACGCTCCTCTGCAAGTGCCATCTGCTCAATTTCATCAAGCGCGTAAGGGTTTCCATAGAGCCCGCCGATAATGTAGAGCACATCCTCCAACACCTGGCGAGGCTCCCGACACAACTCGGAAGGTTTGTATCGATACGCCAGCGGGCAGGTGCGGCCTTCGTTCATATCAGCGCCTAGGCCTCGCCGGCCGCAAGGGAGCGCCCGGCCAGCCTGCGGGCCACCAGGGGCAGGAAAAAGCCGGCGGTGCAGATCAGGAATCCGTAGGCATTCGTACCCAGCAACATCGCGTAGGCACCGTCGCCAATGGCCCAGCTTGGTGGAACCAGCCCCACAGCCAGCAACACACCCAGCCCCAGGCCGGTCCAGAAACTCAGGTGAAAGCTCCAGGGCGACCAGCGGGTAAAGCCGTAGAACAGGAACACCGGCGCCAGCCCCATCACCATGGTGCCGGAGATGGTCGTGGCCTTGAGGATGTCGGTGCCGGCAAACATCGGCAGGTTCCCCAGGAACGCGAAGACAATCATGATCACCGCACCCACACGCACACTCGGTAACCGGTCTTTCGCCCGCTTCGCCAACCGAGGCAGATCCACCGCCAGCGACTTGGCCAGTGAACTGAAGGTGGAATCCAGTGTTGAGCCGGCCGACGTCATCATCACCACACTCATAAAGAACAGCGCCGCCAGCCCCA
>CAZFPG010000632.1:0-1620 GCA_964521055.1 uncultured Marinobacter sp. | reverse complement strand
AGGTTCCGATTCTCCCACTCTGAACAAACAGTAGGTTACCTGGCCCGCTGTTTTTTGTCGGTGTAGCGTCCAGTTGGCGGGTGCTGTGAGTGTCCGCATCTCGCTTTCGTGTTCTGCGTAGATCCAGCCTCCCGGTTTTACCCAGCCATTGTCGGTGATCATCGGGAACAGTTTTTCCAGCCAGCCCTGCCTGAACGGTGGGTCCATGAACAGGATGTCGAACGGTCTGGCCGGTGGCTGGGCCAGGTAGGTATCGATGTTCTGGCAGACCACTTCCCCCTTATCCGATTTCAATAGTCTGAGGTTACTGCGCATGGCCTGGGCCAGTTCCGGGGTGTGGTCGACGAAGACGGTTGTGCCGGCGCCTCGGGAGAGGGCTTCCAGGCCGAGAGCGCCGGAGCCGGCGAAGAGGTCGAGGCAGTGGCTGCCAGCGAGGTGGAATGAGAGCCAGTTGAACAGGGTTTCGCGGGTGCGTGCCGGTGTAGGGCGTACGCCGCCGGCTTCTGGGAAGCGCAGTTTGCGGCTGCGCCAGTCGCCGCCGATGATGCGGAGTTCGCCGCCACCGTTTGTCGGCCTGGGTTTCTGGTTGCGTGCCATTCCGGATAAGGCCTTTTGATCGCTGACGTGGTGCGCCTGTGAGTTCAGATAGCGACATGTTACGAAGGTTTATCGGGCGAGTCACCTGCGGCCATCACTTCGGCCAGCCAGTCTGCTAGAATACCGGCTTTCTTTTATCCCGCGAATCGACAACCAATGGTATGACTATGACGGCAGAGTGGATTGCTATCGGCCTTCTGGCCCTTCTTGTCCTGGTGTTTGTTCTGGATGTGGCGGCCAACCGTCGGCGTATACCCCGGCCGAAGCCGGTGCCCCAGAAAAAACCGGAAGCCCCGGAAGGTGTCGCGCCCAAGACCGGTGAGGAGAAGAAAGCTGCGCCTGATAGCACTCCGGCTGATAGTGCTCCGGTTGTCGAGGCCCCGGCGGCTCCAGAGCCAGAACCGGAAACGCCCCAGGTCAGTGTTTTCGAGCGTATCCGCCAGGGTCTGGGTAAAACCCGGGCCAACCTGACCGGTGGCTTTGCCGATCTGTTCTCTGTCGGCAAGAAGGTGGACGAGGATCTACTGGAGGAGATCGAAACCACGCTGCTGATGGCGGACGTGGGTGTTACCGCCACCTCGGAAATCATCGAGTCGCTGACCGACAAGCTGGAGCGTAATCAGCTCAAGGACGGAGAAGCCCTGCGTAAGGCGTTGCGGGACGAGCTACATGGTCTGCTGGCGGATGTGACCAAGCCGCTGGAAATTGACACCGGCAAGAAGCCCTACGTGATCCTGATGGTGGGTGTGAACGGCGTGGGTAAAACCACCACCATCGGCAAGCTTACCAAGCTCTTCCAGCGTGACGGCAAGTCGGTGATGCTGGCGGCGGGTGATACCTTCCGGGCAGCGGCGGTTGAGCAGTTGCAGGTGTGGGGTGAGCGTAACAACGTGCCCGTGGTGGCCCAGCACACTGGCGCCGACAGCGCGTCAGTGATCTTCGATGCTGTCCAGTCGGCGCAGTCCCGCGGTGTGGATGTGGTGATTGCCGACACCGCAGGCCGTCTGCAGAACAAAGACAACC
>CAZFPG010000631.1:0-1632 GCA_964521055.1 uncultured Marinobacter sp. | reverse complement strand
TGTTGTGCCTCATCGCCATGGACCCTCCATCAGACCTCTCGGCGGACAGCATCCGTAATGAGAAAGTGAAAGTCCTGAAGGCCATGCGCAGGATTACACCGGACCTGATGGATACCCATGTGGTGCGCGGCCAATACACCGCAGGCACCAGCGACGGCAAGCCGGTTCCCGGGTACCTGGAAGAAGAGGGCGCCATCAGGGGCAGCAAGACTGAAACTTTTGTGGCCCTGAAAGCGGAAATTGACAACTGGCGCTGGTCCGGCGTGCCATTCTATATCCGTACCGGCAAACGCCTGCCAGAGAAGCTGTCCCAGATCATTATCCACTTCAAGCCGGCGCCACACTACATCTTTGATTCGGACCAGAAACACCTGGCCAACAACAAACTCATTATCCGTTTGCAGCCGGACGAGGGCATGTCACTGCAGATCCTGACCAAGGATCAGGGCCTGGACAAAGGCATGCGACTGCGCCAGGGGCCGCTGGAACTGACGTTCTCGGAGACCTTTGAGACTGACCGCATTCCGGATGCCTACGAGCGCCTGCTATGGGAGGTTATGAAAGGTAACCAGTATCTGTTCGTGCGCCGGGATGAGGTTGAACACGCGTGGCAGTGGGTGGACCAGATTATCCGCAACTGGGACGACAGCGGGCAACCGCCGAAGCGTTATGCCGCCGGCACCTGGGGCCCGGTTGCCTCCATTGCAATGATCACGAGGGATGGGAGGAGCTGGTATGAAGATGCGTGACCTGAATCTGCCGGAAGCAGTGGACGCACATTTTTTCGATACTCCTGACGATGCCGCCGTAGCATTGGCGGATGCCGTTGCCAGACATATGGCTGAACGGCTGCTGATAGCGCCGAGAGCCAGCCTTGTGGTTTCCGGAGGCTCTACCCCTGTACCATTTTTCCAGACCTTGCGGGAGAAGCCACTGGACTGGGCACGAATTGATGTGCTGCTGGCCGACGAACGCTGGGTGCCGGAAAACGATGAGGCCAGCAATACCCGACTGGTAAAGGAAAACCTGTTGCAGGGACCTGCAGCAGAGGCGAACTACCTGTCACTCAAGCAACCCGGTGACACGCCGGTTGATGGCCTCCTGGCCGTGGAGGCGGCACTTGCCGATCTGCATTTGCCACTGGATGTGCTGATATTGGGTATGGGCAATGACGGCCACACTGCGTCCCTGTTTCCGGATGCCCCTGAACTGGACGAGGCCCTTGATAACGATTCGGCTGCCATTGTCGCGCCGATGACGCCGCCGTCCCAGCCCCAGAAGCGAATCACGCTCACACTGCGGGCCCTGAGCCGTGCTGGCTTCACGGCATTGCATCTGAAAGGCGATGACAAGCTGGAAACGCTGAAATCAGCCTGCAGTGACGTCAGCGATGTAAAGGCAATGCCCATTCGCGCTTTCCTCAAGCCCGGCCTGCAGATTTTCTGGAGCGCCTGAGCGCCTTTATTAGCCCCCGAATTGTTTTTCCGGAGAAGATTATGAACCAACTGTCTGACTTTCATCGCGAGCGCGTCCAGTCGGTGCTGAACGCCTCCTCCCTGATTCCGGTGATCACCATCAATCACCCTGATCAGGCGTTGCCACTGTGCCAGGCCCTGGTCGATGGCGGCATCC
>CAZFPG010000630.1:0-1640 GCA_964521055.1 uncultured Marinobacter sp. | reverse complement strand
GGCGCGTCGAGCAATACCATCAACTTCACCGGCGACATGCCCGTGATTCTCACCAAGGATGGCCCCAGCCTGGGCGGCTTCGTGTGCCCGGTGACCATCGCCAAGGCGGAGCTGTGGAAAGTCGGCCAGGTGAAACCCGGCGACACCATCCGCTTCGTGGCCATCGATAACGACACCGCCGTGGAACTCTCCAAGCGCCAGGAGCTGGCCATCAAGAGCCTGAAAGCACCGCCGCTGCCGGAACTGGTAGCACCGGACCTGACGCCGCTGAACGGCCTTTCTGCCACCATCCTGGCCCACCTGGAAGGAACCGACGGTCGCCCGGAAGTCACCTACCGCCAGGCCGGCGACCAGTACATCCTGATGGAATACGGCCCCAACGTGATGGACCTGGGCGTGCGTTTGCGTATCCATGCACTGATGGAAGCCATCGCCGATGTGCACCCCAAGGGGCTGCTGGAACTGTCCCCAGGGGTACGCTCCCTGCAGCTGCGATACGACGCCCGCATCCTGCCGCAACAGGCGCTGATGCACTACCTGCTGGACCTGGAAGGCACCCTGCCGCCCACGGACGAGCTGAAAGTCCGCAGCCGCGTCATCCACCTGCCCATGGCCTTCGATGACAGCGCCACCCTCGAAGCCGTGGACAAATACCGCCAGTCCGTGCGCGACACCGCTCCCTGGCTGCCCAATAACGTCGACTTCATACAACGCATCAACGGCCTGCCCAGCCGCGCAGCCGTCCGCGACATCCTGTTCTCGGCAAGATACCTGGTGCTCGGCCTTGGCGACGTCTACCTCGGCGCCCCCTGCGCCGTACCCCTGGACCCAAGGCACCGGATGCTCACCTCCAAGTACAACCCGGCCCGCACCTACACCGCCGAAGGCACCGTGGGCATCGGCGGCGTGTACATGTGCGTCTACGGCATGGACTCCCCCGGCGGCTACCAGCTCGTCGGCCGCACCCTGCCCATCTGGAACAAATACCTGAAAAACCCCCAGTTCGCCGAAGGCGCCCCCTGGCTGCTGCGCTTCTTCGACCAGGTGTGCTACTACCCGGTGACCGAAGCCGAACTGGACGAAATGCGAGACCAGTTCCGCGCCGGCCAGTTGACGGTGAAAATCGAAGAAGAAACCTTCGACCTCAAATCCCACCAGGCCTTCCTGGACGCCAACGCCGACTCCATCGCCGAATTCCGCAAACTGCAGCAGGCGGCCTACGCTAAAGAAGTGGCCCTGTGGAAAGACAGCGAAGCGGAAGAACTGGATAAACTGGCCAAGGCACCACCAAAGCCGGAAGTGTCTGACCTGGAGAGATTCGGTGAACTGGTGAGTGCCGAGATTGCCGGGAATATCTGGAAGTGTCTGGTAAAACCCGGTGATACCGTGGCCGAAGGTGATCCATTGGTGATCGTGGAGGCCATGAAAATGGAATTCGAAATAAACGCGACCCAATCCGGGGAGATCAGTGCCATGCATGTTGAGCCTGGTAAGGCCGTAACCCCTGGCGAGCCCTTACTCAGCATCAAAGTCTGACTCTGAGTAACTCCCCTCTCCCCTCGCGGGAGAGGGGCCGGGGGAGAGGGGGCATCTTTAAAATCTGGCCTCCTGTTTTGGCGTACAGCCCCAGGACAAAGGCC
>CAZFPG010000629.1:0-1652 GCA_964521055.1 uncultured Marinobacter sp. | reverse complement strand
GAAACCATCACCGGCGGTTCAATTGTGGTGGATGGCAAGGACATCTCGGGTATGGAGCCAAAGGACCGGGACATCGCCATGGTGTTCCAGTCCTACGCGCTGTATCCCACCATGTCCGTGCGTGAGAACATTGCCTTTGGGCTCAAGATTCGCGGCATGCCAAAAGAGGAAATCCGTCAGGAAGTCGAGCGTGTTGCCGACCTGCTGCAGATAACGGCACTGCTGGATAAAAAGCCCTCCCGGCTCTCCGGCGGACAGCAGCAGCGGGTAGCCATGGGGCGCGCGCTGGCCCGCAGGCCAAAGATCTACCTGTTTGATGAGCCGCTTTCCAATCTGGATGCCAAACTGCGGGTGGAAATGCGCACCGAGATCAAGAAGCTGCACCAGCGCCTGAAAACCACCATTGTGTACGTCACCCACGACCAGATCGAGGCCATGACCCTGGCCGACCGGATTGCCGTCCTCAAGGACGGCGAGCTGCAGCAACTGGGTACCCCGAAGGAAGTCTACGACACCCCGGAGAACCTGTTCGTTGCCAGTTTCATGGGCTCGCCTTCCATGAGCTTTATTGAAGTGGCCGTTGACCGCTCAGACACCGGGTTATCCGTGAGTGTTGAAGGAAGCGATGGCCGCACGCTGGCATTGCCAGCACCGGAGTATCTGGAGAACTGGGTCGGTAAGCGGGTGTTGCTGGGCATTCGCCCGGAACACATTAGCCAGCCTGACGAGCAGAAAAGGGATAACCTGATGGTGGAAGAAGGCCGGTTCACGGTAGAGGTCACCGAACCCACCGGGCCGGACGTGCTCGCGATCATTCGCCTGAACGGTATTGATGTGCAGTGCCGGCTGGACGCAGAACACCCGGTGGAGTGGGGCGAAGAGGCTGACCTGATGTTCGACATGAGAAAAGTCGTATTCTTCGACCCGGACAGCGAGAAACGCATTCGCCCCTAATAACGTGCACTCAGAGCTGCTCCAGTCGCGCCAGAAGATCGTCGGCACGCTGGAGCAGCGCCTCCCGCCGTTCCGGCTTCTGTTTTCCAGATAGCCGCCGTCGGCGTGCATCACCATGCCAAGCACATTGGGCAGCTCCACCCAGTCGTAGGCATCGGCATACACCGCCAGGTACCAGTCACAGATCTCTTCCGGCCTGACCCCGGCCAGCAATGCGAAATTGCCGGTGACCATCAGCCGCTGGATGTGGTGGGCATAGGCATTGCGGCGGGTGGTATCAACAAACCGGTTTTTCGCCGCATTTCCCGGTAGAAGAACTCCATCAGCAACTGTTTGCGCCCTTTTGCCCAATCCGCGAATTCCTGCTTGCCGGCAATAAAACGGGTAGACGCAGGAGCATTTAGCAGTGAGGGGCGGAGCCGAGCGTACACGGACGTATTCACAGCGTATTTTGCCAGGGGCTCCCTCCGCTTGCCGGGCGGCAATCACCGAGCATTCCCCATAAGGGGTAGCAAAAGTACGCCAAGAGCCCAAGGGTGGTTCATGCAACGGGCTGGTAAACTGAAATCATCGGTCATCTGACCCGCATCAAAATGCGGATCATCGGAATGCCCCAGAATATCGGCTACTCCCGGATGACCCCGTTTTCGACACCAGAGTTGTTACTATGACTGCCACCGCCACACTCAAAGCCACAG
>CAZFPG010000628.1:0-1672 GCA_964521055.1 uncultured Marinobacter sp. | reverse complement strand
CATGCTCAAGCGCTGGCAGGATCTGGACGTCTACGGCAACCTGCGCAGGCAGCGCGAAGGCCGGGAAAAGTTCATCCTTCACGATGGCCCTCCCTATGCCAACGGCAGTATTCATATCGGTCATGCGGTCAACAAGATTCTCAAGGACATGATCGTCAAGTCCCGCAGCTTTATGGGCTACGACGCCCCCTACGTGCCGGGCTGGGACTGCCACGGCCTGCCTATCGAACATAAGGTCGAGCAGGAAATCGGCAAAGCCGGTGTGAAGGTAGACTACAAAACTTTCCGCCAGGCCTGTCGCGACTATGCCACCAAGCAGATTGCCGGCCAGAAAGACGACTTTATCCGCCTGGGAGTGATGGGTGAGTGGGAAAAGCCCTACCTGACCATGGACCCGAAAGTGGAAGCGGGCATTGTGCGTGCCCTGGGCAAGATTGTTGCCAAGGGCCATCTGGTTCGTGGTTTCAAGCCGGTTTACTGGAGCGTGGTTGGCCAGTCTGCGCTGGCCGAGGCGGAAGTGGAGTATCAGGACAAGGTTTCGGTGCAGATTGACGTGCGCTTTACCGCCGTTGATCAGAAAAAGGTGCTTGACCTGTTCAGCACGAATAAAGGGCAGGGCGATGTCTCAGTGGTGATCTGGACCACCACCCCCTGGACCATTCCTGCCAATCAGGCGGTGTCTATCCACCCTGAGCTGGAATATGCGCTGGTACAGACAGACACCGGTAACGGTCCGGAGCGCCTGATTGTGGCCGCAGAAATGGTCGACAGCATCATGGCCCGCTGGGGCATTGAACATTTTGAAGTGCTGGCGACAGTGATGGGCGAAAAGCTGGACAAGCTGGTCCTGCAGCACCCGGTTTTCGACAAGCAGGTTCCGCTTATCCTGGGCGACCACGTGTCTACCGACGCCGGTACCGGTGTGGTGCACACCGCGCCTGATCACGGCATGGAAGACTTTGAGGTAGGTAAAGCCAATGGCATTGGCACTATCAGCCTGGTCAAGGCTGATGGCACCTATACCCAGGCGGCTGGCGAATTTGCCGGAGTTCACGTCTACAAGGCGGACGACCCGGTCTGTTCGGCACTTGAGCGTGAGGGCAAGCTGGTCCGGGCCGAGAAATTCAGCCACAGCTACCCCCATTGCTGGCGTACCAAGACGCCGCTGATCTATCGTGCCACACCCCAATGGTTTATCAGCATGGAGAAGGAAAACCTCCGGAACGACGCCCTGGAAGCCATCAAGGGCGTTCGATGGGTGCCTGGCTGGGGCCAGAACCGCATTGAGGCCATGTTCAAACAGTCCCCGGACTGGTGTATTTCGCGCCAGCGCACCTGGGGCGTGCCAATCACCCTGTTTATCCACAAGGAAACCCAGGAGCTGCATCCGGATACCCAGAACCTGATCGAAGCGGTGGCGAAGGAAATCGAGAAAGGCGGCATTGACGCCTGGTACGACATTGACACGGCAGATCTGCTGGGCAGCGATGCTGACCAGTATGAGAAGGTCACCGATACGCTGGATGTGTGGTTTGATTCCGGTGTGACTCACGAGTCCGTGCTGCGCCCGCGTTCGGAGCTCGGTCAGTTCCCGGCGGATATGTACCTGGAAGGCTCTGACCAGCACCGTGGCTGGTTCCAGTCATCCCTGAAGACCTCTATCGCGATGAAT
>CAZFPG010000627.1:0-1687 GCA_964521055.1 uncultured Marinobacter sp. | reverse complement strand
GTCTTCCAGCGCCGGAAAGAACTATGCCCGGCCAGCCTCGAACACCCGCTCGAAGGCGTCCCGGGTGCGGGGCACCTCGTCCGGAACAAAATGCTGCATGGCCGTCGCCAACAGCAGGTCATCCAGCAGCACACGGGCCTTGCCCACCGGTGCAAACATCAGCGCAGAGGCCTTGAAGTGGGGCAACTTGCGCTCGATGTCATCCAGCCCGCTGCCCAGCCGGATCAGAATCAGCCTGGCCACCGCCCTGCGGGTTGCGTCATCCGCTGTCAACCGGTCGAGGAAACGGGTCTGACGGACTGAGTCCCCCTGGTCTTCCAGCGCCGGGTACACGGTCACTTCCATGCCGCCCTTCTCGGTTCTGACGGAGGGCGGCAGCTCACCAAAATCCCAGTTGCTGGATGTTCTGGCGGGCTCTTCACCTGGCTGCTCCCGGGTCGCCGACGAAAGCGCGGCTTCCGCCCGACCTTCCAGTTCACTCTGCAGCTTTTCCGTTTCCCGGCCCTCGGCGATGGGCTTGCCTGCGTCATCCACTACCCGCAGATTCATCCGCAGGTGCCTTGGCAGATCCTCCTGTGGCCAGGCATCCGGATCAATCCGAACACCCGTCATTCGCCGGAGCTGCTCCCCCAACTGCAGTGCCAGGGGTTCATTGGAAGGCTGGAGGTTTTCCAGGGCAGCATCGACGAAATCCGGTACCGGCACGAAATTACGCCGCAGTGCTTTGGGCAAGCCCTTGACCAGGGCAATACACTTCTCACGCAGCAGGCCCGGCACCAGCCACTCCAGTCGCCGAGCAGGCAGTTGTTTCAGGGCCATCACCGGTGCCTGCAGGGTGACGCCATCCCGTTCGCTGGTAGGCTCGAACTCGTAGCTCAGGGGGTAGCGCACCCCCTCCCATTCCAGGTAATCCGGGTACAGCGCTCCGGCCTGTTCATCCATCGGGCGCTGGAGGATGTCGGACTCTGTCAGTTCCATGTTGCGCAGCTCGTCGGCGCTGAGCTGCTTCCACCAGCTTTCGAAATGCCGTCCACTAACAATGTCGTCCGGCAGGCGCTGATCGTAGAAATCCACCAGCACTTCGTCTTCCACCAGCAGGTCCCGGCGGCGGGTCTTGCGCTCCAGGTTCTCGACGGTGTCCAGCAGTTCCCGGTTACGGGCGATGAAAGGCGCTTTGGACTGGAAATCCCCCTCCACCAGCGCACGGCGGATAAACAGGTTACGGCACTCGGCTGGATCCACCTTGCTGTAGGGAATCCGGCGCTTGGGGATAATGTCCAGCCCATACAGGCTGACTTTCTCGTAGCCCATCACCTGGGCACGCTTCTGCTCCCAGTGGGGTTCGAAATAATGGTGTTTGACCACGTGCCCGGCCAGGGGCTCGATCCATTCCGGCTCGATCTTCGCCACCACCCGGGCAAACACACGGCTGGTTTCCACAATTTCAGCGGCCACGATCCACTTGGGGCCGGTCTTGGACACTTTGGAACCGGGGAAGATCATCACCTTGCGGTTGCGGGTGGCCAGGTATTCCTTCTTTTCAAGCTTGACGGCAACATGGCCGAGCAGGCCTGCCAGTACGGCCTTGTGGAGAGACTCGTAGCTGGCGGCCTCTTTGTTCAGCTTGAGCTTCTGTTCGCGACAGATGAGCGTGAGCTGGCGATGGATATCCCGCCATTCCCGCATT
>CAZFPG010000626.1:0-1690 GCA_964521055.1 uncultured Marinobacter sp. | reverse complement strand
GTCTACGAAGTGGGCTACATGATCGGACAGGGCAAGCCCGCCTTCGGATTCACCCTGGACAGCCGTCGCTACCGGGAACGGGCGGGCTCAACCGAGCTGGACGAACTGGGCCACACCATTGAGGACTTTGAGATGAGTGACAACCTAATGCTCGAAGGCGGAATCCGCGATTCCGGTGGTCAGCTATTCGCGGCAGAGCAGCCAGGCGAACATCGGTTTTTCTCGGCGGAACTTTTCCGCCGCTGCGTGCGAGCGCTGGCCCATGCCTGAACAAACCCCTCTTCAGATCCTGTTCGACACCCTCACCGACGCAACATTGTGGTGTCTGGTCTGAACCTGCTGGCCCTGAAAGGCAAGCGATTCCGAATCGGAAGTGTGGTGCTGGAATACACCGGCCTTTGCCACCCCTGCAGCAAAATGGAAACGTCGCTGGGGCCCGGCGGTTACAACGCCATGCGTGGGCATGGGGGTATTACAACGCGGGTGGTTGAAGCGGGTGACATTGCCCTTGGGGATGAGGACCCCGGACCAGGGCTAAGGCGCCAGCTCCGCGCTGATGTGAGCCGTAAGCTCAGGCCTCGTCAGCTTGACCAACCGAATGCCCTTATAGCTAGCAGTCGGCACAAGAGCATTCCGCCATAGAGCGGACTGCCGTCATGATCGTATCTGGGCTGGAGGACCAGCGATCATAGGAAGCCGTTAGTGCTTCAGCTATCCCATTTCTCACAACCACTTCAACGATATGCAAAGGGTGCATTAAAGCGACCGAAACCGCCGCGTTCCAATTGTATAACTCAACCGCCTGCACGGACTTTGGTGAACTACCAGCGGCGTGACCATAAGTGGCCATTCGTGGCGCTGAAAGCGCCTTGGACACACATAGTGCAGTCTTTGCATTTGTTGACGTAAGCGTCAATAAGCCCTATATTCCCATTGTGCGCTACGGGACATGCTGGCTAACGCCTCCCCCCGTGGACATACGAGATATGAAGAAACCCGCCCCAAAGGCGGGTTTTTTTGTACCTCAATAAAACGTCAGATTATCAGAATCTTAACGCCCTGTCGTTGCTCCATTCGCAACTTTAGCAGCCGTTCACCGGGCTGCATCTGGGTGATCGCGCTCGTCACTTTACCGCATCGTCCATACGGGAGATTTATCCATGTTTTCGCAGGGTCGCCTTCACTGGCTCCTGCCGCTGCAATAGCGACCAGAGTTTCTTAAATAATCAGGCAGGGATCAAGCCGCGCGATCCAACAGATCTGCCCCCGCTCTCCCAACCGATCAAACCGGCAGCTCAATAATCTCACCAACCACACCGTCTTCATTCACCTCCAGCCGCCCCACCGTGATCGGCAGAGTAAAACGCCGGGGCCCGGCGCCACCTGGATTGAAATAAAGCACATCGCCAATCCATTCATTACGGGGTTTGTGGGAATGGCCGGCGATGACCACGCGGTAACGGCCTTGCGGCTCGATGTCGAGGGTTTTGACGTCGTGGAGCATGTAAAAAGCGTGGCCGAGGAGTTCCAGATCCTGAACATCGGGAAGAGTCGCTGCACGGCCTGTTTTGTCGATATTGCCACGGATCGCAATTAAGGGGGCTATCGCCTCCAGCGCTTCCAGAACCTCGTCCCGCCCCACGTCACCGGCATGAAGGATCAGATCCGAGCCTTTCAAAACCTCCAGGGC
>CAZFPG010000625.1:0-1700 GCA_964521055.1 uncultured Marinobacter sp. | reverse complement strand
CGAGCGGGCGCAGCTTATGCACAAGAATGATCTTGCCAAAAACAAGATCGAAGCCATGATAGGCCGCCTCCGGGCCCTGGAGCACCATTGATGCCAAAGCAGCCGACAACCGTCGAAGTCAAGATTCTCGACAAGGAATACCTGGTCGCCTGCCCGGAAGAAGAGCAGGAGGCCCTGCTCCGCTCCGCCAGGCACCTGGACATAAAAATGCGGGAGATCCGTGCCAGCGGCAAAGTGTTTGGCACCGAGCGTATCGCCGTGATGGCAGCCCTCAACATCACCCATGAAATGCTGGAACGGGACACCATGTCCGACGCCGCCAGCTCGATCCTCAATGCCATGGACGAAAAGCTGGATACGGCGCTGGGTGAATCATCGGGTAACTGAGCATTACGAAAGGATCCAATTCAGGTGTTGCAATCAGCCCCGGCAATGCCCGTATAATGAAAACAACTTCCTGGGCTGTTCGCTGGTCGGATTCGTCCTCGAGCCGATGCGCACTACCCAGGTGGCTACTCTAGGGCATTGTGAGCACGTCCCCTAACGGGGAAAGCCTAATATGTCACAGCGGCCACCGACCTTGAACTCTGGGTTCAAGGGCTACATCCGATAACGGCAGCCCGGGAAGCTTATTTTGACCAACGTTATCCCCCCCCAGCCTTTTGAAGACCACCCTGACAAGCAGTCACGAAGCAGACTCCGCAAGACCCTGCGAAAAAAACGTCGATCCCTGTCTGTGGAAGAGCAGCAGATAGCTGCTGACCAGCTTGCACTGAACCTGCTCCGAAATCCTGACCTTCACCGGGCTCGCCACGTAGCGATCTACCTGCCCAATGACGGTGAAATCGACCCCCGGGTCTACGCCCACATCGCCCGTCGGCGAGGCATCCGTTTTTATCTGCCGGTACTGCACCCGATTCATCACGGCAGACTGGTTTTCAGCCGCTATACCGACGACACAGTGCTCACAGCCAACCGTTTCGGCATTCCCGAGCCACCTTTCCACAAGGGGCTAAGGCGGCCACCATGGGCACTGGATGCTGTGCTGTTCCCGTTGGTGGGTTTCGACGAATACGGTGGCAGGCTGGGAATGGGCGGTGGTTTCTATGACCGTACCTTCGCATTTACGCGAATCCGGCCACGGCTGGCACCCAAGCTGATCGGCCTGGCCCATGAGTGTCAGAAAGTGTCGGAATTACCGCTGGAGCCCTGGGATATTCCCCTGCACAGTGTGGTCACTGACAGGAAACGTTACCGGGTGAAGGTGAGAAATTCGTAATAAGTTTCAGTCCCGAACAGCGGACACTATGACGGCTTCACTTCCGGAAGCTGTAGGCTCATCGTCAGACGCCTGAAGCGAAGTGAAGCCAGTGATAATAAGGCCAACGACAAAAATCAGCGCAACCGTCCGGATGATGTCAGGCTTGCGACCCATGGGAGAGTCTCCGGTATTAAAGAGAGTAAAATCGATCTAAATCAGAAAGCTATTCTTGTTTTAAAGAATCAGACGAAAGACTAACACCTATCCTGTATTTTACAATTTTTCACAGGTTAAATTTCTGTAAGGTATCTCGGAGCTTGCCGAACAGGGTAGGGAGGCCCCTCCCGAAACAGTGCGGAGCCATGGATGGCGGAGCTCAAGCGCCACAGGGGTAAGGCCGAGCGCTTATGAAGCGAAGCTTCCTGCGACAGCCGAACGA
>CAZFPG010000624.1:0-1717 GCA_964521055.1 uncultured Marinobacter sp. | reverse complement strand
TTGCCATGAAAGGTCAGTTTCCGGATGATGAGGTGGCTGCCCTGCCCGCGGGCTGGCAGGTAAAGTCCCGGCACTCGTTATCGGTACCCGGCTCGGACGGCGACCGGCATCTGCTGGTGATCGGGCGGGATTCCGGCCATCAGAATTTCACCACAGGAGGCTAGTCATGGCGCGTGTGATTGCAGTGACCAATCAGAAAGGCGGTGTTGGGAAGACCACCACCTGCGTCAACCTGGCCGCTTCCCTGGCCGCAACCAAGCGCCGGGTGCTGCTGGTGGATATGGACCCCCAGGGCAACGCCACCATGGGTAGTGGTGTGGATAAAAACGCCCTGGAACGCTCCGGTTATGACATGCTCACCAAGCGCGCCACTGCCGCCGAGGTGATTTTCCGCGCCGAGGCGTCCGGTTTTGACATCCTGCCCGCCAACGGTGACCTCACCGCCGCTGAAGTGGAGCTGATGAACGAGATTGGCCGCGAGCACCGCCTCCGCCTCGCGCTCAATAAAGTGCGGGAAAACTACGACTACATCCTGATTGATTGCCCGCCGTCCCTCAGCCTGCTAACCGTTAACGCCCTTTCAGCGGCGGATACCGTGCTGATCCCCATGCAGTGCGAGTACTACGCACTGGAAGGCCTGGCGGCACTGATGAACACGGTTGAACAGATTCAGGAGACGGTGAATCCGGATCTGCAGGTGGAAGGTATCCTGCGCACCATGTACGACCCCAGGAACAGTCTGACTCTCGATGTGTCCGGCCAGCTCAGCGAGTTTTTCGGTGACAAGGTCTACAAGGCCGTGATTCCCCGTAACGTGCGGCTGGCGGAGGCGCCCAGTTATGGTGTGCCGGCGCTGAAATACGATCGTACCTCCAAGGGTGCGATTGCTTACCTGGCCCTGGCTGGCGAAATGGTCCGCAGGCATGGTTCACAAAAGACATCCGCAGCGGTTGCCGTGTAAACTACCCCTCCTTTGCACACAGATTTTTCATCAGGAAGAATGACAAACACCATGGCGGCGAAGAAACGAGGACTGGGTGAGCGCGGACTGGGCGCTCTTTTGCAGGGCTCCAGGGTTAACCTGGACCAGGAACTGAAGGATCACGATGGTGAACTCCGGGAAGTTCCGATTGACCTGATCCAGCGTGGCCGGTTCCAGCCCCGCCGGGATATGGACCCGGCGGCCCTGCAGGAACTTGCGGATTCCATTCGTCAACAGGGCGTGATGCAGCCAGTCGTTGTACGGCCGATTGCAGAAGGCCGCTTCGAGCTGATTGCCGGCGAGCGTCGCTGGCGTGCCACCCAGATGGCGGAACTCGACCGCATCCCCGCCATTATCCGCGACGTGCCGGATGATGCCGCCATCGCCATGGCGCTGATCGAGAACATCCAGCGGGAGAACCTCAATCCCATCGAAGAAGCTTTCGCACTGCAACGACTTCAGGATGAGTTCGAGCTCACCCAGACGCAGGTAGCGGAAGCGGTGGGTAAATCGCGAACGACCATCACCAACCTGCTGCGGCTGATCAGCCTCTCGGAAGACGTGCGGCTGATGCTGGAACACGGCGACCTGGAAATGGGCCATGGCCGCGCCATGCTGACCCTGCAGCCGGAACAGCAGATGCAGGTGGCAAAGCAGGTGGTGGCCAAATCCCTGTCCGTGCGCCAGACCGAAGCCCTGGTGCGCCGGGTGCAGCAGGAAATCCCGGGCCGCAAG
>CAZFPG010000623.1:0-1718 GCA_964521055.1 uncultured Marinobacter sp. | reverse complement strand
CTTGGCGATGTTCTGCAGGCCGAAGTGCCGCTTGGTGATCCAGCCAATGGTCTGGATGTACCGCAGGGCCCCGGGGGAGCATTTAACGTTCGGTTCCAGGTTGTATTCGGTGTCGCCATACTTTGTATGGCGGCGTTTCTGTTCTTCCCGCTTGGCAATGAAGTAGTCGCGGTCGGAACTGATGGCGTCGGAATAGATCTGCTCGCTAAGCTCACCACGCAGCTCGTCGGGGCCGGCAATGGTGCGGGTTTCCAGCAGGTTGGTCAGAATGGTGACGTCTTCCCGGGCCGCATCCATGCTTTCCTGCATGCTGCGAACGCTGTGGCCGATGTCCAGCTTCAGATCCCAGAGCAGCGTAACGAAGGCACCCAGGTCTTCCTGCCAGCTCTCGTCGATGCCGTTACGGGTCAGGATCAGCAGGTCAATGTCAGAGTGGGGGTGGAGTTCACCACGGCCGTAACCACCGACAGCAACCAGGGAAATGTCCGCCGAGGAGGCAAAGGCATAACGGTGCCAGATCAGGGCGAGAACTGTGTCCAGCGTTGCCGACCTGGAATGCACCAGGGCGCGAACGTCCGCCCCCTGCCGGAACGCTTCCGCATCTGCTTTGTAGCGCTCCTTCAATAGTTCCCGTGCCGCCCTGACAGGGGACGTATCTTTGCTGATTCTGGCCTCAAACTCGCTGAAGTCCACCTAGAACGACTCTTCCGTACGCTTGGTCAGTACCTCGTGGCCGTCTGCTGTCACCAGGATGGTGTGCTCCCACTGTGCCGACAGTTTGTGATCCTTGGTGACCACGGTCCAGCCATCCGGCAGCAGCTTGGTGTGGTACTTGCCCTGGTTGATCATGGGTTCAATGGTAAAGGTCATGCCTTCCTGCAGCTCCATACCTGTGCCTGGCTTTCCGTAATGCATTACCTGTGGGTCTTCATGGAAGACCTGGCCGATGCCGTGGCCGCAGTAATCCCGCACCACCGAATACCGGTGTTTCTCTGCATACTGTTGGATGACATGACCGATATCCCCCAGCCGGGTGCCCGGTTTTACCAGTTCAATACCTTTATATAGGCATTCCTGGGTGATCTGGATCAGGCGCTCGGTGCCTGGCTTGGGCTTGCCAACAATGAACATCTTGCTGGTATCGCCGTGCCAGCCATCCTTGATCACGGTGACATCAATATTGAGGATGTCGCCCTCTTTCAGCACCTTCTTTTCAGAAGGGATGCCGTGGCAGACCACGTGGTTCACGGATGTACATACCGATTTCGGGAAACCCTTGTAGTTCAGCGGGGCCGGAATGGTTTTCTGCTCGTTCACCATGTAATCGTGGCAGATGTTGTCCAGCTCCTCGGTGGTTACGCCGGGTTTGACGTATTCGCCGATCATTTCGAGAACTTCGGACGCCAGGCGGCCGGCGACACGCATCTTTTCGATTTCTTCCGGAGTCTTTATCGATACCTGCATTGGGTTTCCCGTTGATTTGAACCAAACAGGCATTTTAAGGGGGAGTGTGGTCCGGTACAAGGAAGAGGCGGTTGTGGGCCCATGATTGGTACCACAAATTAATGGAATCCGGCGGCCGATTTATGGTATAAACGCGCCCGCCGGAAACAAATCCGGCAAATTCGCACACACGTCGGCACGTTGTCCCAGGGTGCCTGCTTCTGTTGCTTCCATTAATGAGCAACGGGTTCAGGTTGGGTCAATCGGACGTGTGG
>CAZFPG010000622.1:0-1744 GCA_964521055.1 uncultured Marinobacter sp. | reverse complement strand
CCGTCATGGACATTGTGAAGGAATACGATGGTGTCGTCGTGCTCCGTTGCCGTCAGGTGAACGTTGACCGCATGCTCAAGGTCATCGGCCAGTTGCGTGAGCTCGAAATAGTGGGTGGCAAACAGGGTGTAGCAACGAATGTGCTTGGCTAGGTGTTCCGCCGTGGCCCAGGCCAGTGAGAGACCATCGAAGGTACTGGTGCCACGCCCTACCTCGTCCATCAGCACCAGACTGTGTTCGGTGGCGTTGTGGAGGATGTTAGCGGTTTCGGTCATCTCCACCATGAAGGTTGAGCGCCCGCCGGCGATGTCATCGGAAGAACCCATACGGGTGAAGATGCGGTCCACAGGGCCGATAACTACACGGTTTGCCGGCACAAAGCTGCCGGTGTAGGCCAGCAGGGCAATCAGCGCAGCCTGTCGCATGTAGGTGGACTTACCGCCCATATTGGGGCCGGTGATTACCAGCATGCGGCGCTGCTGGTCCATCAGCAGGTCGTTGGGCACGTAAGGGTCGCTCAGCAGTTGCTCAACCACCGGGTGGCGGCCTTCCTCGATGTCGAAGCCGGGGGTGTTGCTGAATTCCGGAGCATTGAAGCGCAGGCTGGTGGCCCGCTCCGCGAAGTTGCTCAGCACATCCAGTTCCGCCAGGGCCTGGGCGGCGTCCTGCAGCGGTGCCAGTTCGGCGGCGACGGTCTCAAGCACCTCGTCGTACAGGGCTTTCTCCCGCGCCAGTGAGCGGCTCTTGGCGCTGAGGGCCTTGTCTTCGAACTCTTTCAGTTCCGGGGTGATAAAGCGTTCGGCGTTCTTCAGGGTCTGGCGGCGGATGTAATCCACCGGTGCCTGGCCGGACTGGGCGCGGCTGATCTCTATGTAATAGCCGTGGACCCGGTTGTAGCCCACTTTCAGTGTGCTGATGCCGGTGCGTTCCCGCTCCCGGGTTTCCACATCCAGCAGGAACTGGCCGGCGTTCTCGCTGATGTTACGCAGCTCGTCCAGTTCTTCATCAAAGCCTTCCCGGATAACGCCGCCGTCGCGAATCACCACCGGCGGGTTGTCGATAATGGCCCGCTCCAGCAAATCCGCCAGTTCCGGATATTCGCTGATGGTGGTGGCCAGCTTCACGATATGGTGGGAGTTCACGGGCTTCAGGGCTTGCTGTAAATCCGGCAGAGCCTGGAAGGCGTCCCGCAACCGCGCCAGATCCCTGGGGCGGGCTGAACGCAGTGCCACCCGCGCCAGAACCCGCTCAATATCGCCGATGTTTTTCAGCAGATCGTGGACCGGCTCATAGTGAAACCCGTCCAGCAGTGCAGAAACCGCCTGTTGGCGTTGCTCCACCACGGTTACATCCCGCAATGGCCGGTTGAGCCAGCGCCGCAGCTGGCGGCCACCCATGGCGGTGGCGGTGCGGTCCATCACCCAGGCCAGGGTGTGCAGGGTGCCGCCCATCAGGTTGGTGTCGATTTCCAGGTTGCGGCGGCTGGTGGCGTCCAGAATTACCGCCTCTTCGCGTCGTTCCCGGCTGAGCTTGCGAATGTGGGGCAGGGCGGTGCGCTGGGTTTCCTTTGCGTATTGCAGCAGGCAGCCGGCGGCACAGATTGCCAGGGTGAGATCCTCGCAACCAAAGCCGGTCAGGTCGCGGACCTGTAGTTGCTGGGTCAGCACGCGGCGGGCGGTATCGGACTCAAACAGCCACGGGCCCTGGCGACGGATGCCGGTATAGCCTTCCAGCACCTCCTGAT
>CAZFPG010000621.1:0-1744 GCA_964521055.1 uncultured Marinobacter sp. | reverse complement strand
CAGGCCGAAAATCTTCTCGTTACACAGGGCGCACTCGCCGATGGCATGGATGTGCGGGTCCGAAGTGGTGCACTGGTCATTGATGACAATGCCACCGCGCTCGCCCATGGCCAGGTCGCTGGAGCGGGCCAGGGCATCCTGGGGCCGGATACCGGCGGAGAATACAATCAGGTCGGTTTCCAGGTGGGTGTCGTCGCTGAAGTTCATCCGCAGGCGGGCGTCTTCCCCGTCAACAATCTCCGTGGTGGCCTTTTCGGTGTGCACCTGCACACCCAGTTCCTCAATCTTGTGCTTGAGCAGGGCGCCACCATCGCTGTCGAGTTGCACGGGCATCAGGCGGGGTGCGAATTCCACCACGTGGGCTTCGAGGCCCAGGCTCTTGAGGGCATTGGCCGCCTCCAGGCCCAGCAGGCCACCACCGACCACAACGCCGGTTTTCGCGCCGTCAGCGCTGGCGCGGATGCTGTCCAGGTCTTCCAGGGTGCGGTAAACGAGACAGTGAGGATGTTCGTTGCCCTTGATGGGAGGCACAAACGGGTAGGAGCCGGTGGCCAGCACCAGTTCGTCGTAGCCGTAACGACCCATCGGTGTGGTGATGGTCCGGTTATCGCGGTCGATGCCAGTCACCTGCTCGCCCAGGCGCAGGTCAATGTGGTTTTCCGCGTACCAGTCGGCGGTTCCCATGGCCAGGTCGGCGTGGGTGGAGCCGCCGAAGTATTCGGACAGGTGAACCCGGTCATACGCCAGCAACTTCTCTTCGCCAAACACCTTGATGTCGAAATCCGCGGCGGCGGGTGTTGCCACCAGCTGTTCCAGGAAATGGTGGCCGACCATGCCGTTGCCAATCACGATCAGGGTTTTCTTGCTCATGGTAATTCCTCTCTCTGTTCCCGGCCGCTTTACGCGGCTTCGCAGTAGTGCTTTCCAAAGGCCAGGTGGGCACGGTAAGGGCTGATGTCATCGGCCTGTTGAATGCGTTCGCTGTACCAGGGGCCGTCGCTGGTTTCGCCAAACAGCACGGCGCCCGTGAGTTTTCGGTCGCGGATCAGCAGCCGGCAGTAGCGGTTGGTGTCGAAGTCCTGCCAGATCACGGACTCGGTATCAGCATCCGTTTCGGTCTGGCCGCAGGAAAAAATGGGAATGCCGCTGATCTTCAGGCGTGTGGCAATAATGGACGGCTCAAAGGCAGCCTGGCTGTGCGGATCGCACAATACCTGTGCCAGCACCTCAGCCTGTTGATAACCTGGCTCTACCAGCCCAAAGGTCTGGCTTTCGACCTGACAGCATTCCCCCAGCGCATGGATGTGGGGATCGCTGGTCTGTAGTTGCGCACTCACCCGGATGGCTTTGTCGCAGTCCAGGCCGGCCTCCCGGGCCAATTCCGTGTTCGGGGTAATACCGGCGGCAATCACCACCAGGTCGGTACTGATCAGGGTTTCGTCATCCAGTTGCACCGCACGCACCAGGTTGCGGCCAAGCAGGGCACCGGGGGAGGTGTTGGTGCGAACCGACAGCCCGCGTTCGGTCAGGGCATCTTCCAGTAGCGCGCCGCTGGCGCGGTCCAGTTGTCGATTTAAAAGGTGACTACTGCGGTGCAGTACGGTGACTGCCATGCCACGGCTGCGAAGCCCCTCGGCTGCCTCCAGGCCAAGGAATCCGCCGCCGATGACCACAGCCCTGCGATGGCGCTGGCTGATGTTGATGAGCCTGCGGGTATCCTGCAGGTCCCTGAAGCCCATAACGC
>CAZFPG010000620.1:0-1744 GCA_964521055.1 uncultured Marinobacter sp. | reverse complement strand
CTGGACATCATCAAGGATCGCCAGTACACCACCCAGGCGGACAGCCGCGAGCGCCGCTCCTGCCAGACCGCGCTGTTCCATGTTGCGGAAGCCCTGGTGCGCTGGATTGCTCCCATCCTGAGCTTTACCGCCGATGAAATCTGGCAGCACCTGCCGGGTAGGCGTGGTGACACAGTGTTCTACGAGACCTGGTATGAGGGCCTGACTGCCTTGCCGGACAACGCTGAACTTGGCCGCGATTACTGGAGCCGGATCTACAGTGTTAAAGAAGCAGTGAACAAGTGCCTTGAAGAGGCCCGTGGCCGTGGTGAGATCAAGGGCTCTCTGAGCTCGGAAGTGACCCTCTACTGCGACGGTGATCTTGCGAAAGACCTGAACCACCTGGGTGAGGAGCTGCGATTTGTGTTGATCACTTCCGAGGCCATGGTCAAGCCCGTTTCTGAAGCTGCTGATGCGGAGCAGACCTCTCACGAAGGGCTGCTGGTCAAGGTAACACCGGCGACCCATGCGAAGTGTGAGCGCTGCTGGCACCACCGTGAAGATGTCGGCCAGAGCAAGCAATACAGCGACCTCTGCGGCCGTTGTGTGACCAATGTGGAAGGGCAGGGCGAGTCCCGGTCCTTTGCCTGACGGAAGCCGGACTGTGGAAAGCGTAATGAATGATATGGAAACAACCGGCTCCAAACTCCGCTGGCTCTGGCTGGCGGCATTGGTGGTTTTACTGGATCTGGGTACCAAGGCCATGGCGACTGCCATGCTGACCTACGGCAACCCGGTGCCGGTGATGCCCATGTTCAACCTGACTCTGTTGCACAATACCGGAGCCGCGTTCAGCTTTCTGGCAGGTGGCAGCGGCTGGCAGCGTTGGTTCTTTATTACTCTGGCGCTGGTGGTTAGCGTTGTACTGGTGTTCTGGCTGAAATCCCTGCGACGCCACGAAACCTGGTCGGCCATTGCCATCGTATTAATTCTTGGCGGTGCCCTGGGTAACGTCTATGACCGCGTTGTTCACGGTTACGTGGTGGACTTCCTGCATTTTTACTGGAACGACTACCACTTTCCCGCCTTTAACATTGCCGATACCGCCATCACCATTGGGGCCGGCATGATGATTCTCGACATTTTCCGCAAGCCACGGGAGCCTGACGGCGATCCGGAGTGAGGAAGACAGGAGCGATAGCTGCCAATGAAAGAACTTCCAGTAGATCAGGGTACCCGCGTTACGCTTCATTTCGCTCTGAAATTCAGTGATGGTGAAGTTATCGATTCTACCTTTGAGAAGGAACCGGCAACGCTGGAAATCGGTGACGAGAACCTGCCGGAGAACTTCGAAGCCTATCTGATGGGTATGAAGGCCGGAGAGCGGAGCAGCTATGAAGTGCCGCCGGAAAAGGCTTTCGGCCAGCATAACCCCAGTAATGTGCAAACCTTCAAGCGCAGCGAATTCAGTGCCGATATGGTGCTGGAGAAGGGCGTCATGATTTCGTTCGCGGATGCTCGTCAGAGTGAGTTGCCGGGTGTGGTTACCCGTGTTGAGGGGGATCAGGTTGATGTGGACTTTAATCACCCTCTGGCGGGGCGTACACTGACGTTTGAAGTGGAAATTATTGATGTGGAGCCTGTTGGAGCTGCTCATTAACTGTGTTGGGCCGGTAATTTGGCAGCATGTCAGCAGTTGGGTAGGGCGCTCCGGGATACGCTGTGAATACGTCCCTGTACGCTCGACAAAAACATCCATGTTTTT
>CAZFPG010000619.1:0-1754 GCA_964521055.1 uncultured Marinobacter sp. | reverse complement strand
CGACCAACTGCGCCACAACCGTCTGGCCGCTGTCTTCCTCCATGAACTGGTGAAAGCAGGGATAGTCGTCATAGCGGAGACCTTCTCCGGTCTCGAAGCAAGTGATCAGCATCTCCTGCATCTGCCCCAACTGCGCGACCGCCTGGGCATAGACCGCCAAATTGCCGAGCGGGGCTCCATGCGTCAGGCAGGCGGCATGTTCAGCAGGCAAGTGATAGGCTTTCTTCGCCGGATCGTATTTTGCCACTCCGCCCGTCACCATGACGGCCAGCCACTCGCGGACATAACGCTCGGCCAGTTCAGCGCGTTCGGCGATGGCATTGCTCGTCGAAGGAGGCATTTCAGCCAGAACATTAAAAAGGCCCAGACGGTGGCCGATGGACATCATGGCGGCTACGGCGCCCGAGTTCAGCGTGGCACCAACCTGTTCGGTGAAGGCTTCCGCTGCCGAGATATCGAAAGTCTGTGTTTCTGCTGCCAAGGACATTGTCTTCTCCTCAATTCATGTGATGCAGCGCGGCAGTAGGCGCGAATGCGTCTCGGCAGAAGTGTCGAAATGGACAGAAACGAGGCTTTTGTGCCAAACTGCTCGGCATGAACCCGCAATCTGATGCAGCAGCCATACGCATCCGGCTCCTCGCCCTGCCGGAGTCGGCGCCTTCGACGATCTACGGATTGCACGAGATCTTTTCCGCCGTGGGCGTGGCCTGGACAGAGATGACCGGTGAGGCGGTCGATGTAGGCCGACTCGACAGCCTCATCGTTGCCAACGAAGGGGCCTCTTTTGCCTCTCCGGTCGGCATTCCGGTCGTTTCGCATACGAGCATCGAAGGAGCCGGCCAGCCAGACATTATCATCGTTACCGAACTCGCGCTGATCCCTGGGGACGATCCCACCGGGCGATGGAGCGATGAAGCGGCCTGGGTGCGGAAACAATTCGAGCGGGGAGCGGTCGTCTGCTCCGTCTGCACCGGCACCGTTTTCCTGGCGGAGGCCGGTCTTCTCGACGATGCGGAAGCGACAACGCATTGGGGTGTGGTGCAGCTTTTCGCCAGGCACTATCCGCGCGTGAAACTCCACCCCGAGCGCATTCTGTGCCCGGCCGGGCCGGAGCATCGCATCGTGACCGGAGGCGGCGCGGGCGCCTGGACCGATCTCGCGCTTTATCTCATCGCCCGCTACTGCGGGCCCGCCGAAGCGGTGCGCATCGCAAAGATTTTCCTGCTGGGCGACCGGAGCGACGGGCAATTGCCGTTTGCAGCGATGGGCAAGGTTGCCGCCTGTGCGGATTCGGCGGTGGGCCGCTGCCAGGAATGGCTGGCCGACCACTATACGGAAGCCAATCCGGTGGCGCGCATGGCCGCGCTGTCCGGCCTGCCGGAGCGCACCTTCAAGCGCCGTTTCAAGGCGGCCACCGGCTATGCGCCGATAGACTATGTGCAGGCCCTGCGCATCGAAGAAGCGAAGCAGATGCTCGAGACCACCGGGGAGCCGACCGATATGATCGCCCATCTGGTCGGATACGACGATCCGGCCTTCTTCCGCCGTTTGTTCAAACGCATGACGGGCGTAACGCCCGCGCGTTATCGGCAGCGGTACCAGTCCATAGGGATCGCCAAACTGGCGGACGGACAGAATAGCGGTAAAGCGCTAGTTTGAAACCGGCGCGAGCAGATCGTGCTCCTCAAGCGTTCGCGCTGCCGCCGCGATCCCGGTGAAAGCAAGACCCGAATGCTCCGCCATATCCAGGAGGG
>CAZFPG010000618.1:0-1799 GCA_964521055.1 uncultured Marinobacter sp. | reverse complement strand
TTCGCACTCTGGTTCGGGATCCTCATCCTTGTGGTTGCCGAGATCGGCCTGATCACCCCGCCGGTGGGGCTCAACCTGTTCATTATCAACTCCATGGCACCCGGCGTGCCTATCCGGGAAACCTATCGGGGCATCCTGCCTTTCATTACCGCAGACGTCCTGCGAACGCTGACCCTGGTTCTGTTCCCGGCGATCAGCCTGTACCTGGTCAGGCTGCTTTACGCCTAGAAGGGCTGACATCCGTCAGCCCTTTGCCTTCATCTTGACCTCTATACGGTCAGAACTTGTAACGCAGCCCCACCATGTAGCCCGATTGGCTCTCCCCAGCGGCTGGCGCCGTGTTGGGGCCTGCACCAGACACCGCGTAGGCGGCGTCGTCGCTATTGCTGATGTAGCCAACCTGGGCGTAGGTATCCAATCCGGTGCCCAGATCACACCCAGGGTTGCATCCGCATTCTGGTCGTCATTGGCGATGCTGTACACGCCGCCATCAACGGTCACCTTCGGCGTTACCTTGTAGTTGGCCGTCACATAGTAGGCATCGGACTGGATGTTGGTGGCCGTGGTATCGAACTCACGCCCCAACCACCCTGCACCGACTTTGCCGTTGCCGACGTTCACATAACCACCGAGGCTTATCCGGCGGTCGGTATCGCTGGAGTCGCCCATAGCCACCGGCGGCTGGCCATTGAAGAAGAAGCCCTGGGCTCCACTCCCACCGTTCTGCGTGTCGATCGCAGCGGCCAGCCCGTATGCCCCGGCATCGTATTTCAGCATGGCGGACCAGGCATTACAGGCCGAGGATTCACCTACCTGGGATTCCTCGCCGCTGCAACTGCCGGAAGCCGGCACGCCACCCGTTGTATCCCGGCCGAAGGAATAGCTGACACCCGCCGATAGGCCGTTGGCAAGCCTGTGGCTCCACGAAAGAGAATTGTCGTAACGGGCATTGGGCAGGTAGGCATCCAGTGAACTGAGCGCGTAGATGTTGGGCCCCATAAGGTCCGAGCTACCCGCTGCAAACAGGAACACCGAATACTGCCGGCCAATGGTCACCCTGCCATAGGGTGTCTGAACCCCCACATAGACCTGACGCCCAAACAGACGCCCGGCCTGCCCCTGGGTGCCATCGTCGGCATTGAACCCCATTTCCAGCTTGGCAAGCCCCCGGTAGCCTTCGGCAAAGTCAATATGAGCCTGCACCCCCAGGCGCGAGGCCATGGTTCCGGTAATGGCCGGCACGCGGGTCAGGCCGTCTCCGTCCGCGCCTATAGGGCGCGAAAAGGCCCAGTTCGCAATCAACGAAAGCGTGTTTGTTGTGAGTGGCTTGTCTTCAGGAAGAACATCACTATCAACATACTTGATAATATATTGATAATAGGTCTATTGGTTAACAAAAACAAGAAAATGGCGGCAGGGTCCATAGGAAGGAAATGCCCTGGTCACGGGATGGCGACGAGATACTCACCTATCTTGGTGAGTTGGCGAAGCATTTCAAGAAAATCTTCGGATTGACCAGAAAATACGCAATACCGCTGCTGGAATTTCTGGATCGTGAGAGAGTCACTCGCCGCGCCGGAGAGGGTCGGCAACTGGTCGACGCTTGAGCGGACGCCGGTCGTGCGCGAAAACATTGAAACGAAAGACTTCGAATCGTATCTGATTGCTTTATGAAATTCCGGCTTCTGATTCTGGTCGCCATCCTGTCCGGGGTTCTGGTGTGGCGCGAGTACGACTCGGCGATCGCGCGGGCTGAGATCCGGGCGGGCAATGCCGCCCAGACTGCTTCCGAGCACGTC
>CAZFPG010000617.1:0-1799 GCA_964521055.1 uncultured Marinobacter sp. | reverse complement strand
AGGGCCGATACATGTTCAGGGAATTCCCGCAGCGCTGCCGAGGCTGCCGGGCTCATGGCCGCAAACAGGGCTTCCGATGGCGGCGCGGGGCTATGGAAGCTGAGCCTGGACACCCTGGCATTCACGGCTGCGGCAAAAGCGGCGGCGGATTCAGGCAGGTTTTCAAGTGTACCTCCCGCCACATCCCCCAATTCCACAAGCTTTTCAATGTCACCGAGTGAAAGGCGTTCCCGCACCCCCAGCAGCGCATACCACAGCCATAAGCCTCCTTCTTCCTTGAGATCCGCCATTCGCCCTATGGCACCAGCGCCTTTGCTGATGTAAGCGGGGCCCAGCAGACTCAACTCGAACTTTGTGGCCAGGATAATGCGGTGATCTTCCTTTGCTAAATCGATGCTTTCACAGGCACTGGCAAGGCTGGCCGGGCCGTCCGCGCAATCCAGGCTATCCATCCAGGCAATCCAGCTATCGAGCAGGCCAGAGACAACACTCTCGAAGTGCGCCTGGGAATCATCTGAGGCCCGCCATGTCCGTTGAAGCTTGGGGAGGTCTGTCAGTTCATGCAATGTCCGTTCGAGCTGGGGGTCGCTCCTGTAAAGTTCCCGAATGGTACCGGCCAGCCCCCACTCGCCGCCATAGCGGGCACGTAGGCGTTCCTGGTTGTCATGGCTCAGCCGCACCAGGGTCGCCAGGTCCTCACTCATTCCCCAGGGGTCATCCACCACGGCGACAGCTCGCTGGTCCAGGCGCTGCGTATCACGCTCCAGCGTCGGCCAGTGAGGAACCTTTGGCGCCACCCCTGACCAGTCGAAATCTTCCATAGCGCTCACTTCCGGCAGGCTATAGTACAGCTCTTCGTTTAACGGCTGACTGTACGGCGCAGACCCGGGCGTGACCGCGCGCATGTAGGTTGCCCTCTGGTCTGCCTTTTCCGATAGCGCCTTAAAATGCCCGTCGGACCAGCGGTTTGGAGTCCAGGCCAGATGGACCGCTTCTCCGGCGGGTACCGTTAAATAAGGCAGGCTGCGGGGGTCGATCACGTCGCCCCCTCGGTTTGTCTCGGTCAACAGGCCCTGGCGAACCTGGAACTCGGCAAGGCGATCCTCATAATCGATCCAGGCGTATAACCATCCGTCCCGCAGCAGGCGCGGTATCTGGTGGATAGGCCGGTCCTGCAGGTTGGTATAACGTTCCAGGTTAGGGAAGCTCCCGGGCAGCCCTGGCAGTTCCAGCCCGTCGAAAAGGCCACCGTTGTATTCCATGGGGCCAATCGCGTAGCGCAGGGGTAGCAGTGCCGTCATTAAAGGGCAGGTTGCGCAGCGGGTCATACCACCTCCGTGTGTTCTTCTTCAGGGTTTGTTGCCAGCGCTGCAAAGAGCTCCTCAGTGAACTGGAAGAATGGCTGGACAACCTGCGAACGGGGGGCTTCGGCGTTCTCAACGGAACCGCTATTGACCCTCTCCAGCCGATAGTGATGCATATCCATGTCTTCACAGCGGTAGAACACACCGGTCATTCCGGCCCAGAAGTTCGCGGGGAGTAGTCGGTCAGCCCTGGCTATCCGGTTCAACACCCGCGCGTCGGCAAGGCGCAGCCACAGTGTTCGACCATCCGGAGCGAATACCTGCACTCTCGCCCTGAAAAAGGTCAAAAGGTCGTCAGGTGGTAACGAGGTATGGATAACAACCGCTCTCTCAAGTACCGGGTGGCTGTCGCGCCAGTGAGTGGCCATCGCGGTGTTCTCTTTCAGGGGGAACACCATTGGCCCCAGGGACGATACACCGTCATGGACCCCGTCT
>CAZFPG010000616.1:0-1820 GCA_964521055.1 uncultured Marinobacter sp. | reverse complement strand
TTTTTGTCGAGCGTACAGGGACGTATTCACAGCGTGTCCCGGACACATCTTCCCACCAGAGTGCATGCACCAATGTAAAATCAATCAAGCAGGCCAGCCCGAACCGGCACAGGAAACTCAAGCAACTGCTGGGCAAACGCCTTACCCTGGGGGTCAATCCGAAGGCTGGCAACGCCACCCCCACCGAGACTGTGCTCCAGCAGGAAATTGAACGCATTGAACCCCGGCAACGCCCAACGGGTAACCCGGCCATGCTCAGGATCCAGCGTGTGAGCCATCCACTCCGCCACCGCCAGTTCCGTCAACGCCGCCTCAATAAACGGCACAAACTCCGCCTTGCGGGCAATCACCCCGATATTGGTGTGATCCCCCTTGTCCCCACTGCGAGCCAACGCCAGCCGGATCAACGGCACCGTTGTATCCGTGGCCGGCTCCACAGCGCTGAAAGCCTGCTCCTCAAGCTGCTCTGGGTCGAACCCGCCATCCGTTGCCACATCCACCGCTTGCTTGTTGCCATCCAGATCCACGGAAACCGCCACTTCCTTTTTAGGAACCAGGCAGGAATACAAACGAATCTTCGGCCACACCGTCGGCCGTCCACCCACAATGCCGGTAATCCCCGGCGCCATCCCCGTCGCAGCCTGGGCAATTTCCCGGGAAAACAGCACCAGAGCTTCTTTCTTTACATGAGCCGTGCTGATCTTCACCACCACCTCACGGCAATCTCCCATGCGACCATGGTCTCCGTAGGTGGCTTCGGTGCCCAGCAACTCGATACTGGTCTCCGTGTAGTCAGGCAGGCCGCGCTCGCTGAACATTTCGGATGTCTTTGCCAGAATTGCCTCCGCCACAATCTGAGCCTTGGCCCTGGCATTAATGCCAGCCAGCAGAAACGTCACCGTACACTTGAAACCATCCGGCCAGGTACCGGACACCTTGTAACTGTCGGTCGGGGGCAGGCCACGTGCTCCGCTCACCCGCACCTGATCAGTGGCCACCTCATCAAGGGTGACTGCAGTAAAATCACAGGTCACGTCCGGCAGCAGGTAGGCCCTCGGGTCGCCGATCTCGTAGACCAGCTGCTCTGCCACGGTGCCCCGGGACACCTTGCCGCCGGTACCTTCCGGCTTGGTTATCATGAAATCGCCGGTGGGAGACACTTCCGCAATGGGAAAGCCCATATCGGCATAGCCGTCAGCCACGTCTTCCCAGTCGGTGAAATTACCGCCGGTGGACTGCGCACCACACTCCAGCAGGTGCCCCGCAAGGCTGCCCTGGGCCAGCTTGTCGTAATCGCTCCAGCCCCAGCCGAATTCATGCACCAGCGGCGCAAGCACCAGGGCGCTGTCAGCAACGCGGCCGGTAATAACGATATCCGCACCCTGTTTCAGTGCCGCGACCAGCCCGGGCGCGCCCAGATAGGCGTTCAGGCTCACCATCATCGGCGGCATCGGTTGGCCGGTGGTCATCTCGGTGATGCCCGCGTCCGCCAGTTGTTTTTTCTTGGGCAGCAGGTCGTCACCCAGCACCAGGGCAATCTTCATGTCCACGCCGGCCTTTTCGCACAGAGCCTGCAGGGCATCGCGGCAGGCAACGGGGTTTACACCACCTGCGTTTGCCAGCACCCGGATGCCTTTCTGCTTTATCTCACCCAGCAATGGTCCTATCACTGTTTGCACAAAATCCCGGGCATAACCCTGACTCGGGTCCTTCATTTTCTGCCCGGCCATAATGGACATGGTGATTTCCGCGAGGTAGTCCGCCACCAGGTAATCGATATTGCCCTTGCGAACCAGTTGGGCCGCGGCGGTTTCGGTGTC
>CAZFPG010000615.1:0-1853 GCA_964521055.1 uncultured Marinobacter sp. | reverse complement strand
GCAGGTACTGGCCCAGGGTCAGGATGTCGACACCGATGGCACGCAGGTCGTCCATCGTCTCGAGGATTTCTTCCTCGGTTTCACCCAGCCCCAGCATCAGGCTGGTCTTGGTGAGCACGTCCGGGCGGTATTTCTTGGCGTGGGCCAGGACGCTGAGGGTTTTTTCATAGCCGGCGCGGGGATCCCGCACGCGGGTGGTCAGGCGCTTCACGGTTTCAACGTTCTGGGCGAAAACGTCCAGGCCGGAGTCCACCACCAGTTCCACATGTTCCATCACGGCGTCAAAGTCCGGCGTCAGGGCTTCAACCGCCACGTGCGGTGTGCGCTCCTTGATGGCGGACACGCAGGCCGCATAGTGAGCAGCGCCGCCGTCGTCCAGGTCGTCCCGGTCAACAGACGTGAGCACGATGTAGCGCAGGCCCATGAGTTCCACGGATTTGGCGGTATTCTCTGGCTCTTCGTGGTCCAGCCAGCCCTTGGGGTTGCCGGTGTCGACGGCGCAGAAGCGGCAGGCACGGGTACAGACCGAGCCCATCACCATGATGGTGGCGGTGCCGTTGGTCCAGCATTCACCGATATTGGGACAGTGGGACTCCTGGCAGACCGTGCTCAGGCGATGCTCGCTCACATTCTTGCGAACCGCCTCGTAGCGCTCGCCGCCAGGCATGCGTGCCCGGAGCCATGAAGGTTTGCGCTGGGTTTTGGTATCGATAATGCCGGAGCCCGAGCGCTTGATTCCGTCCTTGATGGCGGAAAAACCATGTTCATTGCGGAACTTGGAACCACTGGTGACGCGGGGTTTGGCGCTGTCGCTCATTACAACGGGACTCTCTTCTGGGCGGCTGACATATAACTTGACTGACTTTAAAGGGTAATCCGCACCGGCGGCGGATACAAGGCAGGTACGGATAATCACGGGGGTTCCGGGCACGACCTTGGTCGTACCCGGCGCCCGTTCAGGCCACGGCCTTGTCCAGTGCCTGACTGATATCGGCAATGATGTCATCCACGTGTTCAATACCGATGGACAACCGCACCAGATCCTCGCTGACACCCGCGCTTTCCAGTTCTTCCGGATTGAGCTGCCGGTGGGTGGTTGTCGCCGGGTGACAGGCCAGCGACTTGGCATCGCCAATGTTCACCAGGCGATAGATCAGTTGCAGGGCGTCGATAAACTTCGCGCCATTCTCACGCCCACCGGTGATGCCAAAGCTGAGGATGCCGGAAGCACGGCCGCCACAGATCTTGTCGCAGGTGGCCTTGTAGGGGCTGTCGGCCAGGGTGGCGTAGTTGACCCACTCAACGGCCGGGTGTTCCTGCAGGTAGTTGGCCACTTTTTCCGCATTCTCACAGTGGCGCTCCATACGCAGCCCGAGGGTTTCCAGGCCCTGCATGATCAGGAAGGCGTTGAACGGCGCCAGGGCGGCACCTGTGTTGCGCAGCGGAACCACGCGGCAGCGGCCGATAAAGGCGGCTTCTCCCAGCGCTTCGGTGTAGACAACGCCGTGGTAGGACGGGTCCGGCTCGTTCAGCATCGGGAATTTTGCCTTGTTGGCGGCCCAGTCGAACTTCCCGGAATCCACCACCACACCGGCAACCGTGGTGCCATGGCCACCTATGTACTTGGTGAGTGAGTGCACCACGATATCCGCACCATGCTCGAACGGACGGCACAGGAATGGTGTTGCAACGGTGTTGTCGACGATCAGCGGAATGCCGTGCTTGTGGGCAATCTCTGCCCAGCGCTGGATGTCCACCACGTTGCCGGCCGGGTTGCCGATAGACTCGCAGAACAGGGCGCGGGTGTTGTCGTCGATGGCTTGTTCCACGGCGTCGAAATCGTCGTGCCTCAC
>CAZFPG010000614.1:0-1857 GCA_964521055.1 uncultured Marinobacter sp. | reverse complement strand
GGCGGTTGCGGACAATGCCCCGGTCCTGCAGCAGGGATTCAATCTTGCTGTCGTCGTAACGGGCAATGCGCTGGGGGTCGAAGTGATCATAGGCTGCCCGGTAGTTTTCCTGTTTTTTCAGGATGGTAATCCAGCTCAGCCCGGCCTGCTGACCGTCGAGGCAAAGTTTTTCGAACAGAGCCAGGTCATCGTATTCCGGCCGTCCCCAGACGTTGTCATGGTAATCCATGTAGAGCGGATCGTTGCCACACCAGGGACAGCGTTGCTGACCGTCCATAATCACTCCTGTTTGCAGATGCTGACGGGATTGTGAAACAGCCAGCGTACCGGGGCAATGGGTCTGGCTGGCTGGTCTACCTGCAGGGTGTCGCAGGCAGCCTGCAACAGGGAACCCGTGGGGTGCGTTTGTCCGGACTGGCGGTAAACCAGCGCCACCAGGAAATCGCCTACCTGGCCTGCGGATGCCATCCAGCTTTCATCGCTCTGGTCACCGGTCAACCGGAAATCAGGGGTTACCTCCAGTGTCTGCAGGTTGCCGGCAATACCGCGCCCGGTGGCTTTCAGCCAGGCTTCCTTGAGGGTCCAGACCCTGAGGAAGTCTTCACAGCGATTGGCAGAAAGCAGCCAGGCCTGCTCGCCGGGTGTGAACCATCGCCGAACCACTTTCTGCCAGTGCGGATGCCTGGCGCGGGGCTCGATATCCAGCCCCAGGCCCGGGGCGGCAGACACCGCGCAGGCAGACAATCCATGGCTGTGGCTCAGGGAAAGGTGCCACCCCGGGGGTGCATCCGAGCAGACCGGCCGACCGTCGACGGGGCGGCATTCTCCGCCGGCGGTGCCAGATGCGCCCGCCAGCGCCTGGCGAATCAGCCAGCGGCTGCACAGGTATTCCCCGCGCCTTTTGCCGCTGAAACTCGCAACCGTGGCCTGCTCAAAGGGGGTCAGCCATGGCGGTGGTGCCAGGCTCCGCGAAACCGGTTCCTGGCACAGCCAGACGGTGGGGGCGGAGTCAGGGCTGGAGGCGGTCAATGGCCCACCCGTCGGGCTGTTTCACGTATTCAAAGCGGTCGTGCAGACGGTTTGGCCGGCCCTGCCAGAACTCGATCCGTTCCGGCACTACCCGGTAACCGCCCCAGAAATCCGGTAACGGGATCTCACCCTCGCTGAACCGACGCTTCATTTCCGCAATCTTCTGCTCCAGCAGCCCGCGGGAGGTAATCACCCGGCTTTGTTCCGACACCCAGGCGCCTATCTGGCTGTCCCGCGGACGGGAGGCGAAGTAACGCAGCGATTCAGACTTGCTGACCTTTTCCACCCTGCCCTGAATCCGCACCTGGCGGTTAAGGGCTATCCAGGGAAACAGCAGGGCCGCTTTGGGGTTCTCTGCCAGCTCCCGGGCCTTGCGGCTGCCATAATTGGTGTAGAACACGAAGCCGGATTCATCGAAGTACTTCAGTAGCACCGTTCGTATGTCGGGCATGCCGTCGCTGCCAGTGGTGGCCAGTGACATTGCATTGGGCTCGAGAATACCGGCCTCCCGGGCGTCACTGAACCAGGTCTGGAACTGTTTGACCGGGTTGTCATCGAGAGCATCACGATCAAGGCCTTCGCTCTCGAAGTCGCGGCGCATATCGCTAATGTCCATCAGGGTTACCTGTGTGGTGAATTCGTCGTTAAATACGGTCAACACAGAATATCGGGTTCATTGCCCCTTGTCAGTCCGGCAGCCTTTGCAGCTGACAAAACCGGCACTTGCGGACTATCCTTGTGGAACAGGTAGGGGCAGCGCTGTGTCCGTCACCAATAATCAACGAGGAGAACAGGGTGGTTGCAAACCGCACACGACGATTGTCTGCC
>CAZFPG010000613.1:0-1867 GCA_964521055.1 uncultured Marinobacter sp. | reverse complement strand
TAGCTGTCCGGGTTGAAGAAGTACTGGGTAATGGCGCTGTTGGCGCCGGCTTCGACCTTGCGGGCGAAGTTCTTCAGGTCGTCTTCCGCGGTGCGGGCCTGGGGATGAAACTCCGGGTAGGCTGCCACTTCAATATTGAAGGTGTCACCGCTGTGCTCACGGATGAAAGTCACCAGATCATTGGCGTAGCGCAGTTCGCCGGGAGCCCCCATGCCAGATGGCATATCGCCCCGCAGGGCGACGATGCGGTTGATACCGTTGTCACGGTAAATATCCAGCAGCTCCGCAATACCGTCGCGGGTGGCGCCCACGCAGGACAGGTGCGGTGCGGTGGATATGCCACGCTGATGCAGGTCCAGCACCGTTTTCACGGTGCGGTCCCGGGTGGAGCCGCCGGCACCAAAGGTGACCGAGAAAAAATCCGGGTCGACCTCTGCCAGCGTGTTGCGAACACCCTGCAGCTTCTCCCAGCCCTGGTCAGTCTTGGGCGGGAAAAACTCAAAGCTGAAGCGGCGTTTGAACTGTTTCTGGGTTTCCATGCTGCTACTACCTGATCAGTACTTGTAACTTTCCGGCTTGTACGGGCCTTCGACCGGTACACCAATGTAACTGGCCTGCTCCGGTGTCATCTTGGTGATCACGCCACCAAAACCTTCCACCATGGCACGGGCCACTTCCTCGTCCAGATGCTTGGGCAGAACCTGCACATAGATGCCCTTCTCGCGGGCGTCTTCCGGAAGGTCGGCAAACTTGCGCTCGAACAGGTACATCTGCGCCAGCACCTGGTTGGCAAAGGAGCCGTCCATAATCCGCGACGGGTGCCCGGTTGCGTTGCCCAGGTTCACCAGGCGACCTTCGGACAGCAGGATCAGGTGGTCGTTGGTGGCCTTGTCGCGATACACCACGTGTACCTGAGGTTTGACCTCGTCCCACTCCCAGTTCTTGCGCATGTAGGCGGTATCGATCTCGTTGTCGAAGTGGCCGATGTTGCACACCACGGCACCGCTCTTCAGTGCCTTGAGCATGTTGGCATCACACACGTTCATGTTGCCGGTGGTTGTCACTAGCAGGTCGGTGTTCTGCAGCAGCGCCTTGTCCACGCCGGCTTCGGTGCCGGTGTTCACACCGTCGAGGTACGGAGACACCACTTCGAAACCATCCATGCACGCCTGCATGGCACAGATCGGGTCGGCCTCGGTGATCTTCACAATCATGCCTTCCTGACGCAGGGAGGCCGCAGAGCCCTTGCCCACGTCGCCGTAACCGATAACCAGCGCCTTCTTGCCGGCCATCAGGTGGTCGGTGGCGCGCTTGATGGCATCGTTCAGGCTGTGGCGGCAGCCGTACTTGTTGTCGTTCTTGGATTTGGTGACCGCATCGTTAACGTTGATGGCCGGCACCTTCAGCTTGCCGTCACGCATCATTTCCTGCAGACGGTGCACGCCGGTGGTGGTTTCCTCGGTCACGCCGTGGCACTTGGCCAGCACTTCCGGATACTTCTCGTGCAGCAGTGCTGTCAGGTCTCCGCCGTCGTCCAGGATCATGTTCGGCTCCCAGCCTTCCACGTCGGCACCAACGGTGCGCTCGAGGCACCAGTCGTACTCTTCGTCGGTTTCGCCTTTCCAGGCAAATACGGGAATGCCCTGTGCCGCGATAGCCGCTGCGGCCTGGTCCTGGGTGGAGAAGATGTTGCACGACGACCAGCGTACGTTGGCGCCAAGTTCGATCAGTGTTTCAATCAGTACGGCGGTCTGGATGGTCATGTGGATACAGCCCATGACGTTGGCGCCTTTCAGCGGCTGCTCGGCCTTGTACTTTTCACGGAGCTTCATCAGCGCTGGCATTTCGCCTTCAGCGATGTTGATTT
>CAZFPG010000612.1:0-1892 GCA_964521055.1 uncultured Marinobacter sp. | reverse complement strand
GCCACAGCTCGCCAGGACTACCCGTTGGTGTATTTGCTGCATGTTTCCTTTGGCGGCCACCGGGACTGTTTCAGAAAAGGGAATGTGAAGAAAACATTGGACCGGCTCATCCGCGAGGGCACGATTCCGCCCGTGGTTGTCATCATGCCCGGAAGTCTTAGCTGGTGGATTGACGGTCACAATGAGCCGGCAGCAACTGCATTTCTGGAGGAGTTAGTCCCGCACATTGAGGACTCGTTCCGGGTTGTGCCCGAACGGAACTGGCGCGGTGTGGCGGGGCTGTCTGCCGGCGGCTATGGCGCGGTAAGTTTCGCACTGTCGCAGCCGGACCTGTTCGGAGCCGCGGCGGCATTCAGCCCGGCAAGCTACGCCCCGTTGCCCCCCGACAACTCCTCGGCCTGGCACCATCCCGCGTTTGCCAAGGATGGTCATTTTGACAAGGAACTCTGGGCCAGGAGCAATTACACGGGTCATCTGCAGAGCTATCGGGCACAGGACCACGTGGTGCCAATGTATATCAGTGCCGGTGACCGGGACCCGTTCAAGGCGGCGGAATATGCGCTGGAACTGGAAGCCAGCCTAAAATCCCACCAGGCAGGAAGCCTGGAGCTCGACATATTGCCCGGTGGCCACACCTGGCGGGTGTGGCGGGCGAGCCTGCCTCACGGGCTTACCTTCATGTTCCGGTACTTGCGCGGGCCAGTAGAGTGGTAACGTGTGTCAGGTCCTGCTTTCTTCCGCAAGTGCGACAAGGTCCGCCCGGATATCCTCAACACTCAGGTCCGGCCTGAACAGCAGGCGCGCATCTCCCTCGCGGTCAAACACATACACTGCTCCGCTGTGGGAGACATTGTAGTTGCCTTTCTCGTCCGGATCGTCGTACCCGAAGGTGGTGCGGTAGCGTTTGCTCAACTCCCGCAGCGCCTTCTCTTCACCGGTGAGGCCGATGGCCCTCTCACTGAAGAAACCCACATAACTTTCAATCCGTTCCGGTGTATCCCTTCCAGGGTCAACGCTGATGAAGACGATCCGGGTGTCCTGCTGTAATTCGCCGGGCATGTCTTTCACGGCACGGGACAGCTTCTGGAGCGTGGCGGGGCAGACATCCGGGCAGGAGGTAAAGCCGAAAAATACCATCCGGATTTCGCCATCGGTTTCATCGGCGGTGATGGTATCGCCCGATGTGTCTATGAGCTCGAACTCCAGCTCTGGCATCAGGCCGCTGATGTCCTTGCTGCGCCAGGATTCATCGTCACTGAAGCAGCCAGTCAGTAGCACCGCAACCGTCACCAGGGCGGTAAGGGGCAGTAATCCGGGCAAATGGGGCACTAACCTGTTACTCATGAATGTGTTGCCTTCAGATTTTCGGAGTAGGGGGCTTCCTTGCCGTCTTCCCTCATGGCGCGGCGAAGGATGATCAGTATACCCAGGATGCTCATCATCGCTGGCGGAATCCAGGTCAGCAGGCCGCCCAGGAGCTGGTCCATCTCCGGCGGCATGGGCCAGGCCCGGCCGCACACTTCGTAGACGTCGTAGACCATGCCCCGTGAAAACACGATGGTGGCGCCCAGGATCATCTGAGGAATTGCCACCAGAGCCAGTAACAGAATCCGTTTGCCATAGCCCAGGGCATCGCTGGACACGGGGGAGCGTGGATCAAAGATCAGCCACCAGAACAGCAGACCATCCAGCAGCATGCTCCAGTTCATAATCCAGTAGAGGTCCCGGCTGAGCATGGCGTCGAAGTGAATGGGTGGCCACAGCCAGAAGTAAATCAGGCCTACAAACAGGAAGGAGGCAATGGCCGGGTGTTGCAGGAACCGGTATATCCAGCCCAGGGGCGTCAGTGCCTGTCTGATGCCGGGCTTGATCCGGCTGTAGAGAAAGCGCAT
>CAZFPG010000611.1:0-1895 GCA_964521055.1 uncultured Marinobacter sp. | reverse complement strand
GCAGATAAAGCTGTTGCCCCAGAAGCGGATACCATCTGACATCCCGGACGGATCCGGCTCGGTACCAATACGGTTGGGGGCGATAACGGGCAGGTTGTTGGCTACGGCATGACCACGCTGGACCGTAACCCAGGCTTCCAGCTGGCGCGCCTGTTCATCGGCGTCGTCGGTGATATCCCAACCGATGGCAGTAGGATAGATAAGTACCTCGGCGCCGGCCAGGGCCATCAGGCGCGCGGCTTCGGGGTACCACTGGTCCCAGCATACCAGTACACCCAGGCGGCCGACCGAGGTATCGATGGGGGTGAATCCGCTGGCGCCATTATTGAAGGTGGCGTCGCCGGGTGTGAAGTAGAATTTCTCGTAAAAACCGGGGTCGTCGGGAATGTGCATCTTACGGTACAGGCCGGCAATGCTTCCGTCCCGCTCGAACACCACGGCGGTGTTGTGATAGACGCCGTTCATCCGCCGTTCGAATATGGAGCCCACCAGGACAATGCCGAGTTCCGCCGCCAGGGCCGATAGCCGGTCGCTGGTGGGGCCAGGTATGGGTTCGGCCAGTTCGAACACCGAGGTGTCTTCGGTCTGGCAGAAATACAGCGTAGCGTGCAGTTCCTGCAGTACCACCAGCTCCGCGCCATCCTTTACCGCCTGTCGGGTCAGGCGCTCACTGGTGGCCAGGCTGCTGTCCTTGCTGGCGTTACATGTCTGCTGGATGGCGGCAATGGCCAGAGTGCCAGCCGGCGTAGGATGATTCATGCCTGCACGACTCCCGCGGGTATCTGCATGGTGACGCAATGAAGGCTGCCATGTTGCCTGATCAACGGGCGACAGTTGACGGGAATGACCTCCCTGTCGGGGAACAGTTCGCCCAGAATTGCCAGCGCATCATCGTCCTGGGGTACGCCGTAAACCGGTGCCAGGACAGCGCCGTTGATGATCAGGAAGTTGGCATAGGATGCCGGCAGGCGCTCGCCCTCGTCGCCATGGATCGCATCCGGCCAGGGGAGTGCCGTGAGCCTGTAGGGCTGGCCATCGGCCTGGTGGAACTGTTGCAGTTCCTCCTCCATGGCGGCCAGGGCGCTGTAGTGTTCGTCACTGACATCGGGGCAGGCCACGTAGCAGATGTGATCCGCCGCGCAGAAACGGGCGAGGGTATCGACGTGGCTGTCGGTGTCATCTCCGGCCAGATAACCGTGGTTGAGCCACAGAATCCTCTCGGCGCCCAGTGTTTCGGACAGCAGATGTTCAATTGCGGCACGGTCCATGGACGGATTACGTGACGGGGTCAGCAGGCATTCGCTGGTGGTCAGTATGGTTCCCTGGCCATTGGATTCGATTGAGCCGCCTTCAAGGACGAAATCCACGGGCACCAGTGGGGTCGTGCCGAAGCTGCCAAAGGTCGCCAGGTGGCGGTTGAGGGCATCATCCTTTTCCCATGGAAACTTGTTGCCCCAGGCGTTGAACCGGAAATCCAGCAATTCCGGGCCGTCCTCGCCGAACACGGCGATGGGCCCATGATCACGGGCCCAGGTGTCGTTGGCAGGCGCGGGCACCGCCACGACACGGCCGGGCAGCCCCTGTTCCGCAGCGTACGCGTTAAGCTCCCGTTCCAGCTCCTGCAGTCGGAACACATGCTCACAGCTGAGAACCACATGCTCGAAACGGAGTACGGCCCGGGCGATGTCCAGGAACACCGGCTCTACCTCGGCGAGGCTGTCGCTCCAGTCGGTCCCGGGGTGGGGCCAGGTCAGCATTACGGCACTTTGGGCTGCCCACTCTGCGGGCATCACAGGTCTGGAAGTCAAGTTGCGAACACCTTTCATGCAAAAGCCGACATTCTAACGAACAGGCAGGGCTGCGTCAGGATATAATTGAACGATTTTTCAGCGTCG
>CAZFPG010000610.1:0-1905 GCA_964521055.1 uncultured Marinobacter sp. | reverse complement strand
TTCGGCATCGTACGCCAGGGACAGGTCCCGCACGGCGACCACGTCAGGCGGTCCCGGCTGGAAGGCTTCCTGTGTTCCTGCGGCCCCTGGGTCTTCAACACTGTTCAGCCGCTCCACAATCTCCGCGCCGGCGCCCAGGGCGGCGGCCCGGTCGTGATAGTGCTGGGATAACAGCCTCAATGGCTGGAAAAACTCCGGGGCCAGTAAAAGCACCAGCAGGCCGGAGAACAATGTCAGGTCTTCAGCCGGCCCGTAGGTGATATAGCCCAGCAGGCCAAAGCCGATATAAATCGCCACTACCGCTATAGCTACCGACGAGAAAAACTCCAGTACGGCTGACGACAGAAACGCAACCTTGAGGGTCTTCATGGTAACGCGGCGATAGTCATCGGATCGCTTCTGGAGGATTTCCGCTGCAGGTGCCGTTTGGCCGAACAGTTGCAAGGTGGTCAGGCCCCGCACCTTGTCCAGGAACTGCCCCGACAGGCGACCAATGGTCTGGAAGTGCTGCTGGTTCAGCTTCTCGGCCCCCATACCCACAAGGGCCATAAACAAGGGAATCAGCGGCGCCGACAGCAGCAGGAATACCCCTGCCAGCCAGTCGAGGGAAAACACAACAATCAGGATCAACAACGGCACGATGACAGCCAGCATCATCTGGGGAAGAAAGCGGGCGAAGTAGCCGTGGAGTGCATCGGCATGGTCAAGCCACTCCCGCGCCAGAGTGCCCGCGGATATCCGGCCCAGGGTAACGGGCCCGGTGGCCTGCCAGCACCGGTTTATCTCGTGGCGCACCTCGCTGCGGACCTTGCGGCTGCAACGGGCCGCAAACCTGGCCTGCAGGCCCTGGGCAACGCCCCGGACCAGGATGGACGCTACAGCACCACTGAACAGCAGCGACAACTCCGCAACCGGTACCTCTGCAACAATGCCCTGATGGACAATCCCTGCCAGGAAAGCCATTTGCGTAATGGTGGCAATACCCACCACCACGCCCGCCGATACCGTGGCCAGTATCAGCGGGCGGCCATGGGCGGCAAGGCCTCCAAGCCAGCGCCGGGCGGTGGCCTGTTCTGTCACTTAGTGGTAACCCTCACCAGCGCGAACCTTGCCCCGGAACACCCAGTAGGTCCATGCGGTGTAGGCAAGCACTACCGGAATGACAAACACCAGGCCAATCAACAGGAACAACTGGGATTCATAGGCAGACGCCGCATCCCAAAGGGTAATGTCCGGTGGCACCACGTAAGGCCAGCGGCTGACAATCAACCCCAGGTAGGTGAATATGAACAGCCCGAGTGTTGCCACAAAGGGCATCCCCTCAAAGCGTTTACGCACTGACCGGAAGATCTGGAAGGCGCAGATAAGAGTTAGTGCCGGCAGTATCCAGATAATGGTGATGTTGGAGAACCAGCGGTCTTTTACCATTTCGTCCACGAACGGTGTCCAGACACTGATGATGGCGAACACGCCCAGCACACCCAGCAACAACGGAATGGTGATTCTGTAGGCCCACTCCTGAAGCCGACCTTCGGTTTTCATGATCAGCCAGGTGGAGCCCAGCAGGGCATAGCCGGCAAGCAGGCCGAAACCGGTCACAACCGTAAAAGGGCTCAACCAGTCCAGTGCACCACCGGTGTAAACGCCGTCGGTTACCTCATATCCCTGTATATACGAGCCAACCACTGCGCCCTGGGCAAACGCCGCCAGGGTAGAGCCACCTGCAAAGGCCCAGTTCCAGAGATAGCGGGAGCTGCTTGCCTTAAAGCGGAACTCGAATGCTATACCGCGAAAGATCAGGCCCGCCAACATCAGGAACACGCCAATGTATAGCGCAGGCAAGACAATGGTATAAACCAGGGGAAACGCAGCCAGAAGACCGGCCCCGCCCAGCACCAGCCAGGT
>CAZFPG010000609.1:0-1910 GCA_964521055.1 uncultured Marinobacter sp. | reverse complement strand
CGAAAATTGGGTGCAGGAGGGTTTGAGGGTTCTCTTCCAAAACACGCTCAAGCACCCGCAAGCGGGTCCGGCCAGCAATCACAGATTGCTGTCGCTCAGCGGCACATGAAGCTACGCTTCATAACCGTTTGCTTCGCCCATGTGGCGCTTGGGCTCCGCCATCCATGGCTCCGCACAGTTTTGGAAGGGACTGTCCAAACCCTCCCCTTGAATTTGGAGAATGCCGTTATGGCTACAACTGCTGAAGCAGTGAATGTATTGGGCGAAAGCCTGGAAGTGTGTGGGCTTGACCCTGAAACCGGCTTTTATCGGGACGGGTGCTGTAATACCGGACCGGACGACTTGGGAGCGCACGTAGTGTGTACGGTTGTTACGGATGACTTTCTCGAGTACTCCAGTGCCAGGGGTAATGACCTCAGCACGCCACGGCCTGAATTTGGTTTTCCCGGGTTGAAAGCAGGCGATTCCTGGTGTCTGTGTGCTTCCCGCTGGCAGGAGGCATTTGAGGCTAACTGTGCGCCTCGGGTTAAATTGAGAGCGACCCACCGCTTGGCGCTTAAATATTCCAGGCTGGAAGATCTCAAGCGCCATTCCGTGGATCTGAGCTGAGTGGGTGGCGCAGAGAGACTGCATGAACGGGCCTGAACTGCTCCACTGGCAGAAGCTGCAAGCCGACCTTCGTGCGGCCGGGCAGCGGCGGCTGGTTGTTCTGGAGGGTGATCGTGGCGCGTCCCTGAGGTGGCTGGGTGAACTCCTGCCGGCACTGTCGATTTCGCCAGGCGTCTGGACTGGGCCGGTTGAAAATCAGCCGGCACCATCGCTGACGTCGATTAAACCGGTCGATGGACGACACTGGCTGGGGCAGGAGTTGGGCTGTGTGGTTTGGGATGGCTGGCAGGGCAATCCGCCGGACAGTTTTGCGGCGTTGGCGGGTACGTTGTCGGCCGGTGGGCTGTTTTTCTGGCTGATGCCCTCGCTGGAAGAATGGGATGGATTTGTGGATCCGGACTATGCCCGGATGGGTCTTCCGGAGACTGGTTATCATCCGTTCATGGCGCGGATGGCCAGGGTCGTCGCGGACGATGACTCGGTTATCCGGGTGTCCGCGGCTGGCACCGGTCCAGTGCCAGTATTGCCCTCTGTGGAGCCAGGTCAGATGCCATTCAGGGTTTCAGGCACCCCGGATCAGAAGCAGGCTGTCGACGCCATTGTCCACACCGGACAGGGCCGGCGCCGGCGTCCACTGGTTATCATCGCAGACCGTGGCCGTGGCAAGTCGGCTGCGCTGGGTATCGGCGCGGTCCGTTTACTACAGGGTGGGCGCAACCGTATTGCCGTGGTGTCGCCTCGTAAAGACAACGTTGCGAGCCTGTTTCGTCATGCGGCGCAACAGGCTGGTATCGAATATCACGGGCAGACGGCGCTTCACCTTGAATCCGGTGCCAGCCTTGAGTGGTTTCCGGTGGACGATCTGCTGGCCACTCGCCCGGAGGCGGAGCTGGTCATGGTGGACGAAGCGGCCGCCATACCGGCCCCCCTGCTGAAGCAGATCCTGCTTGGCTGGCCGCGGGTGGTATTTGCCTCTACGGTGCACGGTTATGAAGGGTCAGGGCGGGGCTTCAAGCTCCGGTTCCGGACGGTGCTGGACCGGGAAACGCCCCACTGGCAGTCGCTGACTCTGGGGCATCCGGTACGCTGGTCGGTGCAGGATCCTCTGGAGCCGTTGGTTAACCGTCTGTTTCTGCTCGATGCAGAGGCGCAGGGTGCAGAGTCGGCTGGTGAGATCTCGTTTAACGAATGGTACCTGGAACGTGCTAGCGAGGCGGACCTGTCCCGGGCCTTTGGCCTGTTGGTAGACGCCCATTATCGAACCACTCCCGGCGACCTGCGCCAGTGGATGGATGATCCCG
>CAZFPG010000608.1:0-1919 GCA_964521055.1 uncultured Marinobacter sp. | reverse complement strand
TGAATGGCAGTTTGATCGCCCCGAGAAGTATCTGTTCGATATTGAGGGGACCTATCCCGACACTGCGATGGCGTCAGCCTTGTCGATGCATCAACGGCATGAGGATCCTGATCCTGAGGATCCGGTTACCGAAGATGAACGCCCGGAGATGACAGCGTTATCAAATTGCCTGCACAAGACCATCCAGGAAGTCGAGAGTGCGAATGCTCTCGAGTGCCAGCCCGAACCGTTTACATGGAATGATCCCGAGCCTGCAACTGGCGATTGCACTGAAAGCGTTAAAGCGCGTGCCATTGGAGTGATCCGGCTTGACGACCCTCTTTACCAACTCCGTTACAACCATCAGCGGCGCCAGGTTGCTGCCTGGTTCGCGAACGCCGCTGTACGCAGAGCCAGGGCGCGACCCTATTTCGACTCTGCGCTTTTGGTTAATGCGGTTCTTGAGCCTGAGGACATAGGGGGAAAGCCCAACGAGCTTCACAAGCATATGTCTGAAGTGGTTGGTTCAGGAAGAAAGGAGTTTGAGCGCTCCATCGCAATATCTGAGCGAAAAATGGCTCGTAACTATCTGGACCAGTTGCATAGTGATCTACTCAGTCGCTTGTCTGATGATCGAACCCAGCATGTATTGACTGACCTGTTTACCCACTACAGCTACGACTACGCAGGGGCTTTCAAATTAGTCTCCTCACTTATCATGAATCTGGTCACGGAACCGAAGGAATGTGACGCTCTGGATGCGAATGTTGAAGGTGCCGTTGATGGTGAGGGTAAGCGGTGGTTGGAGGGGCTTTGTGAGGGAAAACACAGCAGGCTCCTGTATTCAATGCTGTTTCCCCGCTTTACTTCCGAGGATCTGGAAAAACCCTACGAGCCACCTTCAGAGCCGGACATAAACCATGGCAATGGTCGCTTTCGTGGAACGGAACTCGCGGCAATGGGAGACAAGGACCTCCCAGAGATTGAAGAAATAAAAACGATTGATGGGCTGGAAGTAACGGTCGAGGCCGCAGCAGGTTCCTATGAGACAGTATTGACGGCCAAACTTCGCTTGGGAAGCCAGGTGCTGATGAGCATTCACGGCAACATGTGGGTGTCTGTTCACCATGCCAGCCAGGCAATACACGCAAGGAATACTGCACTCAAAGACATCAAAAAAGAGCTGGAAGAACTGAGGCTAGAAAAAACGAGGCTGGAGAACCAGCGGTGGGCACGGGAACGGAGCATCAATAACCTCAACGGGAAGGTAGATGAGCTCAGCGATATCCGGGAAAGGTTGGCGCGCTTGGAAAGCCAGCGTGAAGCGCTGCTTCGCCAGAAAGATAATCTGAATCAGAGAGCCATCCTGGGCCAGATGAAGCTGTATTCTAATTCAATGGAACAGCTGCGGCGCTCCTTGCCAGGTTTGCTTGGCAAGATGGAGCTCATGCGCTTGTCCAAAGCGCTACAAAACGATTATTTCATTTTCGAGATCAGCTCGCGGCGACCGGACATAAAACACGGCTCAGATGCTATCCGGTTATTCGGTGACGTCTTCAACGTGGAAAACGCACAGGAGTCCTCTGGCCAGCGAGCTGCAGAGGCCACTACAAACCGAAGGAGGGCTCAGGCTGCAGGCATCGCTTCGGATGTTGCAGAAGACGCCTATGTCCTTGTGCTACCCAAAACCGAAGAAATCGCCCGGATGATCGAAGGGATCGCCGCTGCTGAATCCCGCTACCTGGACGCGGTGCACAAGCTGACGGAGCTTGAGGAACTTGCCGACCTGAACCTGAACACCCCTGCTGCCGCGGCAGCAGTGGCCGCCAGCCGGTTGGGCGCAGCCAGGGCCGAAGTGGCACAGGCTGAACAGGGACTTAAAGACTTTGAGCGCGATATTGGCAGTCAACGCGACGCCATTAGCCGGAAAGAACAATACG
>CAZFPG010000607.1:0-1934 GCA_964521055.1 uncultured Marinobacter sp. | reverse complement strand
AAACACGCTCCTTCGGCACATCCATGTGACGCTTGGGCTCCGCCATCCATGGCTCCGCACAGTTTTGAAAGAGCACTCCCAATCCCCGCTTCAAACTTTGACGCGCATCTACGTAAAAAGACAACGGACATTCTATGGATATTCGCCCTGCTGCAACGCTGGTTTTGACCAAAGATACTGCCGAAGGTCCCAAGGTATTGCTTTTGCAGCGCACCTGGGACGCAGTGTTCATGCCTGGCTTTTTTGTTTTCCCCGGCGGTTCAGTGGATGAACAGGACCCTCATGGAAAGGCGCATGCTGTCGGGTTGGGTGATGCTCATATCAGTCAGACCATGAGCCTGGATGAGGGCGGTGCGGACTATATGCTTGCGGCGGTTCGGGAGTGTTTCGAGGAGGCCGGGGTTCTCCTGGCCGTTGACCGGAACGGGGCCGAAATAACAGCAGACCATCCGGTTCATGAGGATCGGCTGTCGCTGTTCCGGGGAGAACTGACGCTGTCAGAGCTATGCCGGCGCCATCAACTGGCCATTCCCCTGGACCGGCTGGCGTACCTCGGTCACTGGGTTACACCTCCGGGACCACCCCGGCGCTTCGACACCCGCTTTTTCATAACCGTGGCGCCGGAAGATCAACGGGCCAGTCACGACGGGATGGAAACGATCGACCACGTCTGGCTGAGCCCGGCGGAAGCTCTGGAGGACCACCGTAGTGGTCGGCGGTTGCTGGGCTTACCGACGATTGGCACCTTGCGGATTCTGGCAGATTTCGACACCACCGAGGCGCTGATGCGCTACGCCCATGCCAATCCGCCGGAGCCCCTCCCCAGCAAGCCCTGGCCAGCGGTCAAAAAGGGCAAACCGGTGATGCTGGAACCGGGAGCGCCGGCGTATGATGAAGCCGCAAAACTGGATCCGGAGGGAGAGGGCTCAACCCGGGCGGAGATTGTTCCGGGTGAACCGGTGGAAGTTGCAGCCGGTGTGGTGCGGCTGACAGCGCCGAATCCGGGGATGATGACCGGGCCGGGCACCAATACCTATGTACTGGGGCACAATCGATTCACGGTACTGGACCCGGGGCCGGACAATGCCACCCATATCGAGCGGATTCTGGGAATCACCGGCGGGGCGATTGATCAGGTTATAGTGACCCACACCCACCAGGACCATTCGCCCGGAACCGTAACACTGAAGGCCAGGACCGGATGCCGGGTTTACGGATGGCCCGCACCGGAGGGCGCCGCCCAGGACCAGACGTTTGCGCCGGACGAGGAGCCGGCCCACGGAGATCTGGTTACAACCGACGCAGGCACACTGAAAGTGCTTCACACCCCGGGCCACGCTTCCAATCACCTGTGTTATCTGCTGATGGAGCAGGAACTTCTGTTCTCGGGAGATCACATCATGCAGGGCTCCACGGTGGTGATTAATCCCCCCGACGGCGATATGAAGGCCTATCTTGAATCCCTGTATGACCTGCTTGATGAACCGGTACGCTACATCGCCCCGGCACACGGGTTTCTGATGGGGCACCCCGAAGCGGTTATCGATTTCCTCATCACCCACCGGCTGGCCCGCGAGCACAAGGTGGCACGGGTGCTGAAAAGCCGGGGCAGAACCAGCCTCAAGGATCTGACGGCAGAAGCCTACGACGATGTGCCGGCCGCCATCCATGGTGTGGCGGCACGCTCGGCGCTCGCCCATTTGCTGAAACTGGAGGCGGATGGAAGGGCCACGCAGGAGGACGAGGCCTGGCATGCGACGTCGCTCACCTGAATGCCGGCCCGGTTCAGTCATTGCGCCCCTTCACCGGGCCGGTTTATTTCTTTGCGATAATCCATACTGCGTGGACGATACCCGGAATATAACCAAGAAGGGTCAGCAGGATGTTGATCCAGAAGTGCTTGCCAATCCCTACTTGTAAAAATACCCCCAACG
>CAZFPG010000606.1:0-1949 GCA_964521055.1 uncultured Marinobacter sp. | reverse complement strand
CCTGATAGACGAGTAACCGGCGCTTGCCCCTGCCGGTTCCGGCGGGGGAAATCCCTTGCCGCTTTACCGCTTCCCGTGACCGCCTGATAGGCCCCGGCACCGCCCCAGCCCGTGCCGCACAACAACTTCTTAAAACTGGCATCGTGATTGCTTTTACTCCTGCATAACGCACAAGCGGCAATATGAACGACGCCGGGTGCAGGAATCGGAGGCATTATGGCTATATCCCTGGACAAAGCATTAGGCATTCACCAGCACGCCCTTGAAGGGCGGGTCAAGCGTGCCGAGGTGCTGGCAAACAACCTCGCCAATGCGGATACCCCGGGCTACAAGGCGCGGGATATCGACTTTCAGGCAATGATGCAGAAAGCCCAGGAGGGCCAGAGCGGGTTCGGCATGAACCGGACTCACGAGTCCCATATGGATACGTCCGCCATGGGCCAGGACAGCGAGTTGCTGTATCGGGTTCCGCATCAGCCGTCAGTGGATGGCAACACGGTGGACGCCCAGCAGGAACAGACCCGCTTCATGCGCAACGCCATGGATTACCAGGCCAGTTTCCAGTTCCTGAACGGCAAAGTCACAGGCATTAAAAAGGCTATCTCGGGTCAGTGATCCGGGCGCAGTCAATTAACTGAGGAGCAACACCATGTCACTGGGTAGCATTTTCGATATCGCCGGGTCAGGCATGACAGCCCAGTCACTGCGGCTGAATACCACTGCGTCCAACATCGCCAACGCCGAGACCGCCAGTTCCAGTACCGAGCAGACCTACCGTGCCCGCAAGCCGGTGTTCGCGGCCATCCAGCAGGCCATGCTGAACCCGTCGCAACAGGGCCAGGCCTTTGGCAGCGAAGAGGGCAGCGGTGCCGGGGTAAGGGTTGAGGGTATTGTCGAGAGTGATGCCGAGCTGCAGATGCGGTACCAGCCCGATCATCCCGCGGCCAACGAAGAAGGGTATGTGTTTTACCCCAACGTGAATGTGGTTGAAGAGATGGCCGACATGATGTCTTCATCCCGGAGCTTCCAGATGAATGTGGACATCATGAACAGCGCCAAATCCATGATGCAGCGCATCCTGACCCTGGGTCAGCAGTAACCGAGCGAGGATTGAACCATGAGCACCATTAACCCGGCAGACGCCTCGGATGTGCTGAGCAAGTACAGGCTTGATCAGGAGCAGAGCAAGAACAGCAGCGAACTCGGCAAGAACGAGTTCATGGAGCTGATGATTGCCCAACTGAAAAACCAGAACCCGCTGGAGCCCCAGGACAACGGTGAGTTTATTTCCCAACTGGCCCAGTTCAGTTCCCTGGAGGAAATGCAGGGGCTGTCCAGGAGCGTGGACGACGTGGCAAGCCAGTTCCGCTCCACCCAGGCGCTTCAGGCCTCCGCTATGGTGGGGCGTACCGTTCTGGCACCTTCGTCGGTGGGCGTCCTGGGTGCTGACGGCGAAATATCCGGCAATGTGGAAGTGCCAGCCAGCACCTCCGGCCTGAGGATTTCGATTGAGAACCAGGCCGGCGAACGGGTCAGGCAGATTGATATGGGTTCCCAGCAGGCGGGTGTAACCGGGTTTAGCTGGGACGGCAAAGACGGCAACGGCAACAGTTTGCCTCCCGGCCGCTACAAGGTAGTGGCTGAAGCGTCTACGCCGGACGGCCCCGAACAGCTCGGCACCATGCTCAGCGCGAACGTTGACAGCGTTTCTCTGGGCAAGGGCGGAAACATTACGCTGAACCTCGCTGGCATGGGCTCCATCGCCCTGTCGGAAGTTGAGCAGATTAATTGATACCGGTGAAAAATCAGGGGTGAAGTATGGCTTTCAATACAGGTCTTAGTGGCTTAAGGGCATCATCGGTTGATCTTGATGTGACCGGTAACAATATTGCCAACGCCAGCACCGTGGGCTTCAAGGGCAGCAAGGCCCAGTTTGGTGACTTGTACGC
>CAZFPG010000605.1:0-1958 GCA_964521055.1 uncultured Marinobacter sp. | reverse complement strand
TCAGCTGGCTGGACCGTGTCGAGCTTTGCGGCAAGCCTTGCCAGCACTGCAGGAACAGCTGCGGCATCAATGCCATCCGCAAGGACGGGCGTATTGATTACAACGAGTGTATCCAATGCCTGGAGTGCGTGGTGATTCTGAAGGATGGGGATCAGTGTGTGGACAAACTGCTAGAGAGGAAGCGACAACGGCAGGCCAATATACTGGCCACGGATGCGGGCTGAGCCGCACCCGTGGAGCGGGGAAAATACAGCCCCTTATTTTTTCTTTTCCCAGGCAAACTTCTGGAACGGCTCATCAACCGGGGTTTCCGCAATGTGGTTGATGTAGTTGCTCATGGTCTTCTGGGACAAGACCAGAATGACTTCCAGAACCTGGCGATGTTTGTAGCCGGCACTGTAGAACGCATCCAGGTCCTGCTTGCTGACATTACCCCGCTTGTTCATCACCGCAAGGGTGAAGGTTCTCAGGGCTTCCAGTTTGTCGCTGGGCAGGGGCATTTCGTCCCGTAATGCGTTAATGATGTTGTCTGACACTTCCATCATCCTGGCAATGCCGGTGTGTGCAGGCACACAGTAGTGGCAGGCGTTCTCAACGCTGATGGTCTGCCAGACCACGGTTTTCTCGTCGTTGTCGAAACTGCTGTCCAGCACCAGTTGATGCAGCTTCTGGTAGGCTTCAAGAACGCCAGGCGCTTCCGCCATAACCGCGTGCAGCCCAGGAATCATCCCAAACCCCTTCAGGGAATTCTCCAGAAGTGGCCTGGATTTTTCCGGGGCGGATTCCACATCGTGAACCGGGAAATCTGACATAGGGTTTGCCTCCAATTTTGGGTTTGAGTAAATGCTCAATTACAGCTTTACCGTATCTGTTTTTGAGCGTCCACTCAAGTTATAATCAGTACTATTTCAACCACCGGGAGTGGGTAAGTACCAATGGCCAGAAACGCTCGCTATGATCGCCAGATCGCCCTCGAGAAGGCGATGAATCTGTTTTGGGAGAAGGGCTATGCAGGCGCCTCCATGAAACAGATCGAACAGGCCCTGGATATGCGCCCGGGGAGCATTTACGCGACTTTCGGCAGCAAGGACGGCCTGTTCAGGGAAGCCCTGACGGCCTACGCCGAGCAGGGTGGCATTGAGCTCCGCGAGCACCTTGCGGGCCATGCATCGGCGATTGACGGCCTGCAGGAGTATCTGCGCCGCACCGCCCGCCAATCCAGACCGGGCGGGGAAACCCCATCCAGGGCCTGCATGATCGTCAAAACCCTGCTGGAAGCCAGTAATACCAATGTAGCCATGGCGGACCAGGCAAATACCATTCTTCACGCCATAGAAGAGTCCCTCAAAGAGCTTCTGGAACAGGCAAGGAATCAGGGCGAATTGCTTGCGGATACCGATTGCTCACGGTTGGCGAGGTTGCTTCAGGCCCAGCTTATCGGCCTGCGCTCCTTCGCACAGCGGGACACCGACCCGGAACACGTTACCCAACTTGCCGACGACATGGCGGCCATTCTGGACCACTACCGCGTCCGCCACTGAATCCGAAGCCCCTTCCGCATCCTTAGGAATACCTTGTTATGGAAAACCTGCATCACATCGTCGTCGTTGGCGGCGGCGCGGGTGGCCTGGAGCTGGTCACCCGCCTTGGCAATAAACTCGGAAAGAAGCACAAGGCGCGTATCACCCTCGTGGATGCAGGCCTGACCCATGTCTGGAAACCGTTACTCCATGAAGTGGCTTCGGGCTCCCTGGACGCCAGTGCCAACGAGATCAACTACCGGGCTCACGCCCGCAAACACCATTACGAATTCCAGCTTGGCCGGATGAACGGGCTGGATCGTGAATCAAAGCAGGTGGTGATTGCGCCCTTTCGCGATGAGGAAGGAAACGAAGTGGTTCCCGAACGTCGTATCAGCTATGACACCCTGGTGATTGCCGTGGGAAGCAACGCCAATG
>CAZFPG010000604.1:0-1964 GCA_964521055.1 uncultured Marinobacter sp. | reverse complement strand
GTTTTGTCTTTTCCAGCTTGCCCAGGGAGTCCTTGACGGCTGCCTTGGCTTTGTCCAGCGGGAACACGCTGGACACCAACGCGGCGGCGGTGCCGGCCCCCATCATTTTCATGAAACTGCGGCGGCTGTGGTCGTTGTGGCCGAATACCGAACGAACAACGGCACTTTCGATGGCACGGTCCAGCATGGCCTCGGAATCTTCCAGGCCACTGGTCTCGTGCACCCGCTGCTTCGGGACATCTGACACTCCGGCGTCAGAACCGCCTCTGGCATTGGTGCAGTCATTACAGCCGCACTGTCTGGAATGGATAAGGGTCTGGTCCCCATCAAAAGGATTTCCCAGGCTTTTGATCGTCATGGCTAGCTCTCCCCAAACTGGTTCTTATGGCACTCATCTGGTGCACGACCTGTGATTGCCTTCTGTCGGGCAATCACGGATCACGACCATGTGGCATTGGCTATCGCAGGGTTTGTGCCATGTTTTTCTATAACGCTATCCATCTGTTTTAAAAGACTTTAAATGGCTGAGAGTTACCACCTGACAGCTACGAAATTTCGTGATCTCCGAAGTTTCGTAGAAAATTGCACGAGATCTCGTAGTTGGCACAGCAATTGATACTTCGTTTTCATTCGCTCCCGGTATGTCCCGGGAAGCGCAGCCCACGGAGTCCCCTATGCCAGTTGCCAGCGCGAACCATACAAGTGCTGCCGTCGATGTCTCCTCGGAGCATTGGGTCAATCACCTACCGGAACCAGCGTTATTGGTGGATGCTGCCAGGGACGTGATCCTGGCGCTCAACACTGCGATGGCCAGGTTGCTGGGTTGCAGCCGTGGGAGTCTCCTGGGAGAGCCCTGCACCAGGCTGTTCCGGGCTCAGCGCCCTCAGTTGATTGCCTTTACCGAGGAAACCCTGTTCCGCGGCACCGCCTGGAGCCGGGACTTCACCCTCCAGCACCGGAACGGCCACATAATTGAGCTGGAGATATCAGCCGCACGCGCCGGTGAAGCTGAGGATCAGCAGGTGCTGCTCCTGTTACGGGACCGGCAGTTGCTGAGAACCCTGCGCGAGCGCCACGAGGTAAACCACTACCACCGGGGCGGGCTGCTGGAATGGCGTCGGGTAGCGGAGCTCTTCAAGGACATGGAACGGGAGAACCAGCTTATTCTTCACGCCGTGGGGGAAGGCATCTACGGCGTGGACGCGGAGGGTCGGACCACCTTTGTAAACCCGGCTGCTGAACGCATGCTGGGGTGGCGCGGGGATGAACTCATGGGGCGGGTGATTCACCGGGTGGTGCACCACTCCCACGAAGACGGCTCCCTGTTTCCACTGAAAGACTGCCCCATCTATGCCGCCTTTCGCGATGGCAGTATTCGCCGGGTTGGAGAGGACTGGTTCTGGCGCAAGGATGGGTCAGGCTTTCCCGTGGAATACACCAGCACCCCTATTATGGACAATGGTCACCCGGTGGGTGCGGTGGTGGTGTTCCGCGATATTTCCCAACGCCTGCAGGCTCAGGAAGAGCTGCATCAGGCACTGGCAGAAGTGGAAAGCCTCAAGCACCGGCTGGAGATTGAAAACGCCTACCTGCAGGAAGAACTGAGCGCCGAATATCACTTCCATGAAATCGTCGGGCAGGGTGATGCCATCAAGGGCATTGTCCGCCGTATCGGCCTGGTGGCTCCCACCGATGCCAACGTACTGGTTACCGGTGAGTCGGGCACCGGCAAGGAACTTATTGCCCGCGCCATTCATCAGGCCAGCGGCCGCCGGGACAGGCCACTGATCCGGGTCAACTGCGCTGCCATCCCGAAGGACCTGTTCGAGAGTGAATTCTTCGGCCATGTAAAAGGTGCCTTCACCGGAGCCTTCAGCGACCGTGTTGGCCGCTTCGAGCTGGCAGACGGCGGCACACGTCTGAACTCCAGTCACACTAGAGCATCTCGTATGCCGTCTTCTGCT
>CAZFPG010000603.1:0-1969 GCA_964521055.1 uncultured Marinobacter sp. | reverse complement strand
TGAGCTGGTGACTTTCACCGATGAGAACCGGCTGCCCCAGGAATACACCGCCTACGATCACGACCTGCCGGAGGACTCGTTCACGCCGCTGATGCAGGTACTGAGGCAGTCCCTCAGCACGGTGCTGGAGCCGCGTGCGCTGGCCATCCAGCTGCAGCAGCGCCAGTACGGCCTCACGGTGGCACCGATCCAGGATGCACAGTTAATCGGCCAGGCCGAGTTCATACTGGCGGTGAAGGCGGATATGCCGCTGGACGACCTGCGCAAGCAGTTCACCCAGCAGTGCAAGGTGGCATCGGTGGAGAAAATCCGCGACCTCATCAGTCTGCAACTGCCCGGGATTCCGCTGTCGGCCCTGCCGGTGGCACCCCGCCAGTTGCCGTATCACGCCGGGTTCGTGTACTTCCGGCTGGACGACCAGAGCCAGGCCTGGCAGATGCTTGACAACGCCAGCGGCTTTGCGTTCCACGTGGCCGGAAGTTTCCCCGGTATGGAAATGCAGTTCTGGGCAATCAGGAGCTAGATCATGGCAGATGCACCGGTGATGGATTCACCCAATGGCAACATGGATGCAAATAGCAGTGCGTTTGATGACGTGATGTTCAGGGACGGTAACCCTGATGGCCGCGTCGGCGACCAGGGCTTTGGCAACGACCAGTTCCAGCTGCGGGGCCTTGAGGATAACCGGCTGATTGATGCCGCCACGCCCCTGCTGGGGCTGGTTATCCGGGTGCGCCGGCTGGCGGACTTCCACGGCGTGGAAAGCCTGTACCAGCAGGTAGTGGACGAAGTGGCCGCCATCGACCGGGAACTGGTGGAGCAGGGCTACGAGCGCCCTACCGTGGTGGCCTACCGTTACGTACTCTGCGCCTTTATCGACGAGGCCGTGCTGGGCACCGACTGGGGCGCCCACAGTGTGTGGTCCCAGCATTCACTGCTGTCCCGCTTCCACAACGAAACCTGGGGCGGCGAAAAAGTGTTCGCCATTACTGCCCGCATGGAGCAGGAGCCCTCGAGGTACCGCGACATGCTGGAGTTCATCTACCTGTGCCTGTGTCTGGGATTCGAGGGCCGTTACAAGGTAATGACCAACGGGCGTGACGAATACGAACAGATTATCCGTGGGCTGTACGAACAGATCCGCGGGTTGCGTCGCGAGGAGGAGCCACAGCCGCTGACCAGCGCACTGGATAACGTCACCCCCGCCCGCAACCGGCTTCGCACCGGCCTGCCCCTGTGGGGTATCGGCGGGCTGTTTGTGGTGGCCATGGCCGGGGTATACACGCTTTACAACATAGCGCTGAACGAACGCATCAGGGATGTGCTCAGCGTACTGGAACAACTCCCGAAATAAGGAGATCACTGTGATTCGGGTAGAACTGCCGGCGCTGATTGGGCGCCTCAACGAGATTTGTCGCCAGGGCCTGGAAAGCTCGGCGGCCCTGTGTATCAGCCGCCAGGGTGCGGAGATCACTCCCGCCCACCTGCTGTTCAAGCTGCTGGAAACGCCGTTCACCGACGTGCGCCAGATCCTGGAAAGCACCGGTATTGATCACCACACCCTGCAGCCGGTGGTGGGGGACAGCCTTAATGGCGAGCCCCAGTCGGCCGAGCCGTACCCCTCGTTCTCGCCTTTGCTGATCGAGCTATTGCAAGACGCCTGGCTGATCGCCTCCACCGACCTGGGCCACACCGACCTGCGTTCCGGCGCCATCATGCTGGCACTGCTGCTGAACGCCGACCGCTACCTGATGCCCCAGGTCAGCCAGCGCTTGAAAGACATCAACCGTGAACAGCTGCGCCGGCAGTTCGATTCCATGACCCGGGGCTCGGTAGAGCAGCCCCGTGCCGAGGATGGCCCCAGTGCCGCTAACCAGGCGCAGGTGGACATGGACCCGCTCAAGCGCTACGCCACCGACTTCACCAGACTGGCCCGGGATAAAAAGCTGGACCCGGTGGTGTGCCGCGA
>CAZFPG010000602.1:0-1971 GCA_964521055.1 uncultured Marinobacter sp. | reverse complement strand
TCCGCCGCCGATTCAATCATCGGCACTTCCTCGCCAAACCACACGATATGCGGCCGCAGCTGGGCACCGCGTTCACAGGTATCGCCGGGATGGATGTCCCGGAACCCGATATCGTAGACCAGTTCGGGATGTTTTGAACTGCGGGCCTTGGTCAGCTCGCCGTGCAGGTGGATGACGTTGCTGGAGCCGCCCCGCTCGTGCAGATTGTCCACGTTCTGGGTGATGATGGTGACCCGATAGTGCTGTTCCAGTTTCGCCAGCAGGCGATGGGCGTCGTTGGGCTGTGCCGACTCCAACTGCCGGCGGCGCTCGTTATAGAAGCGCAACACCAGCTCCTGATTGCGGGCGAAGGCTTCCGGAGTGGCAACATCATAAACACTGTGCTGCTCCCATAATCCGCCATTGTCACGAAAGGTGGAGAGCCCGCTTTCGGCACTCATGCCGGCACCGGTGAGTACCACAATGTGATCTTTCATAAAGCAACGCTTTGATTTGTCTTTGAATGTACGTCAGAACCAGAGCTTCTCCGGCCTGCGCCGTTTTTCCACTCTGATGCCGTGCTTTTCAAGAATAGCAACCAGTTCCTCTGTGTCATCAATATTCAGGAAAGGTGCGAGGGAAATTTCTTCACCTCTGAACTGCAGGTGAAGTTTCGGGGGTGTCCAGGGATGGCGTGGCACATCCTGCCACACGCGGGTATAGCGGCGAGGCAGCTCCCATTCCTGCTCCTTGCGGGTCAGGCCCTTTTCCAGGCGTATCAGTTCCGGGGAGAAGGTAAGCACTTCCCGTTTCTGGCACTTCCGCGAGGTGTAGTAAAACGCTGCCGCCAGCGCCATCAGTTCCAGGCCGGCAAATGGCAATACCGGCCAGGCTCCGGCCAAAAACATGCCGGTGGAGATCGCCAGCGAGAGAAAGAGAGCTGCCAGCCAGATACGGATGTTCCCCTTCCAGCTCATGGAGCGGTTGGGGGTCAGGAGAAAACAGTCGCCATCACCCTGGGAAAGGGAAAGCTGCTCTACCATTGCGGTTACTCCCGGGAACCACTCGCACCGCCTTCATGCCCTCAGTCGAAGATCTTGCCGGGATTCATCACCCGGTTGGGATCGAAGACCTGTTTGATACCCCTCAGATAGGCAATTTCAGCGGCGCTGCGGGTGTACTCCAGATACGCCTTCTTGGTCATGCCAACGCCATGCTCGGCAGACACACTGCCCTGATAACGTTCGACAATCTCGAAGACCCATTTGTTCACCTGCTGGCATTTCTCGAAGAAATCTTCCTTCGCCATGTTTTCCGGCTTGAGGATATTCAGGTGAAGGTTGCCGTCACCAATGTGGCCAAACCAGATGATTTCGAAATCCGGGTAATGCTCGGTCACCACTGCATCGATTTCCTGCAGGAACCCCGGCACTTTGGAAACCACCACGGAGATATCATTCTTATACGGCGTGCGCGGCGCAATGGACTCGGAAATTCGCTCCCGCAGTTGCCACAGGTTCCGGGCCTGGGTTTCACTCTGGCTGATTACCCCATCCAGCACCCAGCCGTTCTCTACGCACTGTTCAAACAGCACCATGGCATCGTCCATCACCTGATCGGACACCGCCTCGAACTCCAGCAGCGCATAGTACGGTGCTTCTGTTTCAAACGGCGCCTGCACCTGACCGTGGGCCAGCACATGCCCCATGGCCTGGTGGGAGAAGAACTCGTAGGCGGTGAGGTCAATCTGCTTCTGGAACGTCTGCAGCACATCCATGGTGTTGGTGAGGTCGTTCAGGCCCAGTACCAGCACGGTCAGGTTGTCCGGCTTGCGGGACAGCTTCATGGTCGCCTCGGTGATAAACCCGAGTGTGCCTTCCGCGCCGATAAACAGATGGCGCAGGTCATAGCCGGTGTTGTTCTTTGCCAGGTCCTTGTTCAGGTCAAGGATATCCCCTTTGCCGGTCACCACCTTCAGGCCGGCGACCCAGT
>CAZFPG010000601.1:0-1974 GCA_964521055.1 uncultured Marinobacter sp. | reverse complement strand
CATCGTCGACTCCTACGAATACCAGGGCCACCCCTATTACGCCAGCGCCCGCCTGTGGGACGACGGCGTGATCGACCCGGCCCAGACCCGGGAAGTGGTCGCCCTCAGCCTGTCCGCTACCCTCAACCGCCCGGCCAAGCCAACACGCTTCGGCGTGTTCCGCATGTAACGGAGGACAACGCCATGACCGATCAGGAATCAGCGGTACTGCTCAAACAACGCGCCAAAGGCGTCACCGAAGTGGTGCTCAACCGCCCGGACAAACGCAACGCCTTCGACGACGTCATCATCCAGCAACTGATCAACGCGCTGGAAAAAGTGAACGCCGATGACAAAACCAACATCGTGATCCTGCGCTCCGAAGGCAAACACTTCTCCGCCGGAGCGGACTTGGGCTGGATGCGCCGCATGGCGGACAACACCCGCCAGGAAAACCTGGACGACTCGCGGGAACTGGCACGGCTGATGGACACCCTGAACCACCTCGGCAAACCGGTGATCGGCCTGGTGCAGGGAGCGGCTTTCGGCGGCGCCGTGGGTCTGGCCGCCTGCTGCGACATCGTATTGGCCACGGAAAAATCCAGCTTCTGCCTGAGCGAAGTCAAACTCGGCCTGATACCGGCGGTGATCAGCCCCTATGTGGTGCGTGCCATCGGTGAACGCCAGGCCCGCCGCTACTTCATCTCCGCCGAGGTATTCACCGCCCGGCAAGCCGAACACTTCGGGCTGGTACACGAAGTGTGTGAAGACGTGGCCGCCATGGAACGCTGCTGCGACGAACTGCTGCTGCAGCTCGCCCTCAACGGCCCCGAGGCCATGCAAGCGGCCAAGGACCTGGTGTTCGCCGTCAGCCAGAAAGTCATTGGCCAGGACGTGATCGACGACACCGCACAACGCATCGCGGACATCCGGGTGGGTGCCGAAGGGCAGGAAGGGCTCAGCGCCTTCCTGAACAAGCGCAAGGCCAACTGGGTTCCGGAGGAAAAATAATGTTTAGTAAAATCCTGATCGCCAACCGCGGTGAAATCGCCTGCCGGATCATACAGACCGCCCACCGCATGGGCATTCGCGTGGTCGCCGTCTACTCCGATGCCGACGCCGACGCACGCCACGTGGCCATGGCCGACGAAGCCTTCAACATCGGCCCCGCCCCCAGCTCCGAAAGCTACCTGAAAGCCGACAAGATCATAGAGGTGGCGAAAGAAAGCGGCGCCCAGGCCGTGCATCCGGGCTACGGCTTCCTCTCCGAGAACACCCAGTTTGCCGAAGCCTGCGAAGCCAATGACATCGTCTTCATTGGCCCGCCCTCCTCGGCCATTGCCGCCATGGGCTCCAAATCCGCCGCCAAGGCCATCATGGAAAAAGCCGGCGTGCCCCTGGTGCCGGGTTACCACGGTGACAACCAGTCCCCGGAAACCCTACGCAAGGAAGCCAAAAAATGCGGCTTCCCACTGCTGCTGAAAGCCGTCGCCGGCGGTGGTGGCAAGGGCATGCGTGTTGTGGAACGCATGGAAGACTTCGACGACGCCCTGGCTGCCGCCAAACGGGAATCGAAGAACGCCTTCGGCAACCCGGACATGCTCATCGAACGCTACCTGACCCAGCCACGCCACGTGGAAATCCAGGTGTTCTGCGACAAGGACGGCAAAGGCGTTTACCTGGCCGAGCGCGACTGCTCCGTGCAGCGCCGCCACCAGAAAGTCCTGGAAGAAGCCCCAGCCCCCGGCCTGAGCGAAGAAACCCGCAAAGCCATGGGCGAAGCCGCCGTCAAAGCCGCCCAGGCCATCAACTACGTGGGCGCCGGCACCGTGGAATTTCTCTACGACGTGGACGGTTCCTTCTTCTTCATGGAAATGAACACCCGCCTGCAGGTAGAGCACCCGGTTACCGAAATGGTCACCGGCCAGGACCTGGTGGAATGGCAGTTGAAAGTGGCCTGGGGCGACCCGCTGCCACTGGAACAGTCCCAGGTGA
>CAZFPG010000600.1:0-1976 GCA_964521055.1 uncultured Marinobacter sp. | reverse complement strand
CGGTAATGCTGTCCCTGGTCGCCCTGGCCAACCGCACCCGCCACTGGTTTCCGGCAGCGGCGAGCTCCCACTGAAATTTGAGGAGCCGGGCTGGGAGGCCCGTTCAAAACCCTGCGGAGCCATGGATGGCGGAGCGGAGCGTACAGGGATGTATTCACAGCGTGTTTTGAACGGGCCTCCCAGCCCGGCTCCCTGCACCTAACCAGGGACCAAAAGATAAGGAGCTCAAAATGAGCACGATAAAAGTAGGAATCAACGGTTTTGGACGTATCGGCAGACTGGCGCTACGCGCTGCCTATGACTGGCCAGAGGTGGAATTTGTTGCCATCAATGACCCCGGGGCGGATGCCACCACCCTCGCGCATTTGCTGACCTTCGACAGCATTCACGGCAAATGGAACCGGGAAGCAACCGCAGAAGACGGGAACCTGATGATAGATGGCAACGCCATTCGGGTGACCGCCAACAGGACCATTGCAGAAACGGACTGGTCCGGCTGCGATGTGGTTATTGAGGCCAGCGGCAAGATGAAGAAGGTGGATGTACTGCAGGCCTACCTGGACCAGGGGGTGAAACGTGTTGTGGTGACGGCGCCGGTGAAGGAAAAAGGCGCCAAGAATATTGTGGTGGGCGTCAACGACGACATTTTTGACCCGGCCACGGATCGCATCCTCACTGCGGCCTCCTGCACCACCAACTGCCTGGCGCCCGTAGTGAAGGTGATTCATGAAAAACTGGGCATCAGGCATGGCTCCATCACCACCATCCACAGCCTGACCAATACCCAGACCATCATCGACGCGCCCCACAAGGACCTGCGCCGGGCCCGGGCCTGTGGCAGCTCGCTGATCCCCACCACCACCGGGTCCGCCACAGCCATTATCGAGATCTTCCCGGAACTGAAGGGACGCCTGGACGGGCACGCCGTACGGGTGCCGCTGACCAATGCCTCGCTGACGGACTGCGTGTTCGAAGTGAACATCGCCACCGACCGGGACACGGTGAACGCACTGCTCAAAGAAGCCGCGCAAGGTGAACTGAAAGGCATCCTGGGGTATGAGGAACGCCCGCTGGTATCCATCGACTACAAAACCGACCCCCGCTCCTCCATTATCGACGCGCTTTCAACCATGGTGGTCAACGGCACCCAGGTGAAGCTCTACGCCTGGTATGACAACGAATGGGGCTATGCCAACCGCACCGCCGAACTCATGCGCCGGGTGGGGGCCGCCTGAGAATGACACCGGCCATCCGCCAGTACCTGGTTATCACCGGCAACTACTGGGCATTCACCCTCACTGATGGTGCCCTGCGGATGCTGGTGGTGCTGCATTTCCACCAGCTTGGCTACTCGCCCCTGGAAATCGCCCTGCTGTTCATTTTCTACGAGTTTTTCGGCGTGGTTACCAATCTGGTGGGAGGCTACCTGGGTGCCCGCATGGGCCTGAACCGCACCATGAACCTCGGGCTGCTGTTACAGATCATCGCCCTGGGCATGCTGGCGGTCCCGGCCGCCATGCTGACGGTGCCCTGGGTAATGGCGGCCCAGGCCATGTCCGGCATCGCCAAGGACCTGAACAAGATGTCCGCCAAGAGCGGCATCAAACTGCTGGTACCTGACGAACAGCAGGGCCAGCTCTACAAGTGGGTGGCCATCCTCACCGGTTCCAAGAACACCCTCAAGGGCGTGGGCTTTTTCCTCGGCGGCGTGCTGCTGATGTCCGCCGGCTTTACCGGGGCGGTACTGATCATGGGCGCGGCCTTGCTGCTGGTGTGGCTGAGCAGCCTGTTTCTGCTCAAGCAGGAACTGGGCAAGAGCAAGGCGAAACCGAAATTCACCGACATCCTGTCCAAAAGCCGCGCCATCAACGTACTTTCCGCTGCCCGCCTGTTTCTGTTCGGTGCCCGGGACGTGTGGTTTGTGGTGGCCCTGCCGGTGTACCTGCATACGGTGTTCGGCTGGGATTTCTGGAAAG
>CAZFPG010000599.1:0-1977 GCA_964521055.1 uncultured Marinobacter sp. | reverse complement strand
ACCCGCTCACGCCGGTCCTTGGGGGGGTTGGGCTCCCCCACCCCGGGCCCCCAACTTTTCTGCAACCCCCCCCCCCAACGCCCCCAGGCAAGTGAGTAACCCTCACCGAAAAACCGTATTATTAAAGACATTTCATATCATTAAAGTTGGGAGGCAGTGTGTCCATTTCCCGTGAAGACATTGAAAAAGTCGCTGTGCTTGCCCGCATTCGGGTGGATGAAGGGCAGGTTTCGGCGCTGGAGAAGGATCTGGGGAATATTCTGGATCTGGTGGACCAGTTAAGTGCCGCTGATACCGATTCGGTGGAGCCCATGGCCCATCCGTTGAACGCGGTTCAGCGCCTGCGCCCGGATGAGGTAACAGAGACCAATCAGCGGGAGGCTTTCCAGGCGATTGCGCCGGCTACCGAGGATGGCCTATATCTCGTGCCCCGAGTGATTGAATAAAGGGTATTGAGTAAACAGAAGCTATCGAGTGATTAGAAGGCATCGAGTGATCTGACGAACCGCGACGTAAGCAGGACGAAGCATGCATACCAAATCCGTAGCAGAACTTTCCCGTGAGCTGGAAAGCGGCAAGATTTCCAGCGTGGAGCTGACCCGGGAGTTCCTGGGCCACCTCAAGAAAGAGGACGAACAGCTCAACAGTTTTATTTCCATTACCGAAGACCAGGCCCTGGCGGATGCCCATGCGGCGGACGAACAACGGGCGGCCGGCAAGGCCACGCCCTGGACCGGAGTGCCCTTTGCCCATAAGGACATATTCTGCACCAACGGCGTCGCTACTACCTGCGGATCAAGAATGCTGGCGAACTTTGTGCCGCCATACGATGCCACCGTCACGGCGAATTTCCGCAAGGCCGGCGCTGTGTGCCTGGGCAAGACCAATATGGACGAGTTCGCCATGGGGTCTTCCACCGAATCCAGTTATTTTGGCGCCACCACCAATCCCTGGGGCCTGAGCAAGGGCGAAAAGCGTGTGCCTGGCGGTTCTTCCGGTGGGTCTGCGGCGGCGGTTGCGGCGCGATTGGTGCCAGCGGCGACAGCCACGGATACCGGCGGCTCGATTCGCCAGCCAGCAGCTCTTTGTGGTGTGACCGGGCTGAAGCCGACTTATGGTCGGGTATCCCGGTACGGAATGATTGCGTTTGCTTCCAGCCTTGACCAGGGCGGTGCCATGGCCCGATCTGCCGAAGATGCGGCGCTGATGCTGAATGTAATGGCGGGATTTGACCCCAAGGATTCCACCTCCATAGACCGTGATGTTCCCGACTATACCGCAACCCTGGACGAGCCGTTAAAGGGGCTGCGCATTGGCCTGCCCAGGGAATACTTTGCCGGCAATCTCGATGCTGCCATGGAAGAACAGGTACGTGCCGCCATCCGCGAATACGAAAAACTGGGCGCCACGGTAAAGGAAGTGTCCCTGCCCCACGCCAACCTGGCAATTGCCGCCTATTACGTGATTGCGCCGGCAGAGGCCTCCGCCAACCTGTCACGTTTTGATGGTGCCCGCTATGGCTACCGTTGCGAAGATCCGAAAGATCTGCTCGACATGTACACCCGCACCCGGGCCGAAGGCTTCGGTGCCGAGGTGAAGCGACGGATCCTGGTGGGCACCTACGCGCTCTCCGCCGGTTATTTCGACGCCTATTACCTGAAAGCCCAGAAGGTTCGCCGGTTGATCCAGCAAGACTTTATCAATGCCTTCAAGGAAGTGGACGTACTGATGAGCCCGACCACCCCCTCACCGGCGTTTGTTCAGGGAGAGAAATCCAACGACCCGGTCACCATGTACCTGGAAGACGTGTTCACAGTTGCCATCAACCTGGCAGGCCTACCGGCCATGTCCGTACCGGCCGGTTTTGTGGACGGCTTGCCAGTTGGCCTGCAGATTATCGGGGATTATTTCTCCGAAGCGCGCCTTTTGAACGCCGCCCACCACTTCCAGCAGGTGCCCGACTGGCACCAGCGTGAC
>CAZFPG010000598.1:0-1980 GCA_964521055.1 uncultured Marinobacter sp. | reverse complement strand
CGCGACCTGCGCGGGGCATTCAGTGTGGTAATTAACGGGGGATACTCGCTCGGGATTGCCTGCCGTATTGACCCCAGTCTTCAGGCAATCTGCAATTTTGACAGCGCTGAACTCCCTGTCAATAGCGACGACGGTATTCTCTGCCCTTACGCCGCAAAGGTCTGCCATACTTTGTGCAAGTATTTGAACCAGACTCAAGAAAGTTGCCTTTACAAATGGCATGATAAACATAGGCTAGACAGAGATGGTGCTGTCAAAGGCAGTACTCCGATAATGCTAACGCGGAATGAGTAGAGGCATGAACAGAAAAATTCTCACCCTGGCAGTACTTCTGGTTACGGCACCGGCAATGTCTTCGGCTGCCTCCGTCTACAAATGGACCGATGAGGAAGGGGTTACGCACTTCGGTGACCGGCAGCCATCCGGAAAACAGTCGGAGTCCGTCAGCATACGCACCGGAAAACGCTCAGAGGGCAATCGCCAGAGCCCTCAGGAACAGGTCAAAGCTCTTGAAGAACAGGAGTCCGAACAGGCCGAGCGAGCGGAAGAGAGCGCAGTGGAAGAAGCACGACGCAAGCAGCGGGAGGCAAACTGCGAAACCGCCCGCAGCAACCTGAGCGTCCTGCAGCGTACCAACAGAATACGCGTGGAAGAGGATGGCGAGCAGCGCTATCTGGCAGAGGACGAGATCGAGGAACAGCGCAAAAAGTTTGAGGAAATAGCCGAAGAGAATTGCCGCGAGCCTTCCGGGAACTGATCCCGGCTGACTCACCACGCGCCCACCGGAACGAAAAAAGGCGGAGCAGGCTGCTCCGCCTTTTCCCTGTCTTCAGGCCTTGGAAAATTCCAGGGCGTGATCTTTTACCGCCCCGCGAATGGTATCTCCGGGCAGGAAATCGCCTTGGAGCAACCGTTGCGACAGCGGGTTTTCGATCATCCGCTGGATGGCTCGCTTCAGTGGACGGGCCCCGTACACAGGGTCATAACCCACCTCTGCCAGCAACTCCATGGCATCGTCGTCCAGCTCCAGCTTCATGTCCTGTTCTTTCAGGCGCTTGCTGAGTGTATCAATCTGGATCCTGGCAATACCCTTAATCTGGCTTTCGGCCAACGGATGGAACACAACCACTTCGTCCACACGGTTGATGAACTCGGGCCGGAAGTGAGTGCCCACTACGTCCATAACCGCTGCCTTCATGGCTTCGTAGTTCTCTTCACCCGCCTTCTGCTGGATGATGTCTGAACCCAGGTTCGAGGTCATCACGATGACCGTGTTACGGAAATCCACCGTTCTGCCCTGACCATCCGTCAGGCGGCCATCTTCCAGTACCTGCAGCAGTATATTGAACACATCCGGATGAGCCTTCTCGACCTCATCCAGCAACAATACGGAATAGGGCCGGCGACGTACCGCTTCAGTCAGGTAGCCACCCTCTTCATAGCCCACATAGCCGGGAGGTGCACCAATCAGTCGGGCAACGGAGTGCTTCTCCATGAACTCGGACATATCAATTCGGACCATGGCTTCCTCTGTATCAAACAGAAAGGAGGCCAGCGCCTTGCAGAGCTCGGTCTTGCCCACACCTGTCGGCCCGAGGAACAGGAACGAGCCGTTCGGGCGATGAGGATCCGAGAGGCCCGCACGGGAGCGCCGCACGGCGTTGGAAACCGCTTCAACGGCTTCGTCCTGGCCAATGACGCGGCCGTGCAGTGCCTCTTCCATGCGCATAAGCTTGTCGCGCTCGCCCTCCAGCATCTTGGAGACCGGAATACCGGTCCACTTGGACACCACCTCGGCGATCTCCTCGTCCGTCACGCGGTTGCGGAGAAGCTTCATTTCCATCATTTCAGCCTGGCTGGCCATGTCCAACTGACGCTCCAGCTCCGGAATCTGGCCATACTGCAACTCAGACATACGGCCAAGGTCACCGGCGCGGCGGGCATTTTCCAGGTCTATCCTGGCCTGCTCCAGTTGACTCT
>CAZFPG010000597.1:0-1983 GCA_964521055.1 uncultured Marinobacter sp. | reverse complement strand
GTGTTTCTGACGTCATCAAGCTTGACGTAATTGATGATAACGCCGGCAAGGCCGGTGATCCCCCCAACGAAAAACGACAACGCCTGCAGGATATAAACCAGCACGGCAAGGTTCCGGCCCGGCTCTTCACGGCGGGCTACCGGATCGTCATCAGCGGGAATGTATTCAGGCTCGGACAAGAACGTCTCCTTCTACTGCGAACCGGAATTGTATCACAGCATCCGGGCCTGAAATCCGGAGCAATTCAGTGCGTATCCGGTTTGTAACCCAGACGGAAACCACCCCAGTGCTTGCCATTCACGTAGATCGGCACCGACAGGTCATGCATGATTTCCCCGGTATCACGACGATAGGTCTGCAGCAGCATACTCTGGGTATGGCTGCCACAACGGGCGCCCGTCCGGTCGTTGAACAGCCGCTTGCTGCGGCTCTTCATCAGGTCCACATCGGGGTCGCCTGTCGGTGCGTGGGCGAAGTCGCGGTTGTGGGTGGGCACATAGCCATCGGGCGCTATGGCAATCGCATACACCATGGACGAATGGGCCGACTTTACCGATTCCTGCACCGATGGGAGCTGCTGGTCCGTAAAGCGGTCATAACTGCTTGAGTACTTCTGGGGCTTGGTATTGGGGATGGGCTCTCTCTTCTTGTCAAAGAGGGCGTTCTCGGACAGTTGCCCATCGCGAACCGCCTGCTCGAACAGCTTGCCAATCCGGTCTGCGCCCTGACGGGCCTGGTTATAGAAGAACCGGTGGTAGCTTTCATCACTATTGAGGGCAAACGCGGCATTGGCCTCTTCCGCCAACTCCATCAGGGTTGCGGCCTGCTGGGCAAGGCCAGCCACGCTGGAATCACTTTCCGTAATCTGGTCCCGGACCGTTTCAATGGCGCCGGACACCTGTTGCAGGCTTTGTTCATTGTTCTGGTCAATCTCGGCGATACGGGCTACCTGCTGCTGGACCCGGTCGGATTGATCGCGGATCTGGTCCAGGCGCTCACCCACACTCTCAACGGATTCCAGGCCTGCCTCTACACTTTTGGCAAGATCCTCAATCCGCGAGACGATCAGGGAGGTGTCGGACCTGATTTCCTGAAGTGTTTCGGCCACCTCACCGGTCGCCTGTGCCGTTCGGCCCGCGAGCTGCCTGACCTCATCGGCAACAACGGCAAAGCCACGCCCCTGGTCACCCGCACGGGCTGCTTCAATGGCCGCATTCAGTGCCAGCAGATTGGTCTGCTCCGCGATCCCTTGAATGGTGGTGGTAACGCCCTGGATCTTGTTGGACTTCTCATTCAGTTCCTGAATCAGCCTCAGGTTCTCACTGGACTGCTCGTGCACGGCCCGCACGCTGTCTATGGCCAGGGTCAGGGCCTCTCGTCCTTCCATGCTCACCTGGCGATTCTGCAGGGCCATGGTGGCGGCATCGGTAGCCTGCTGGGCGGATTCACGCACACTTTCCGTAATCTGCCCGGCATACTCTGACATCTGGGCAGTTTCGCTGACCTGACGGTCCAGGCGAACCTTTAACTGGTCTGCAGCGAAAGACACCTGGGCTGCGGAAATCGCACTCTTGTCTGCGCTACCCGATAACGCCTCGATCAGGGCGCGACCGGCCCTGGCTTCGGTAAGGAGGCCCGCACACTGTTTACCCAAAGGGCTATCCGCGGGCAGTTCCCCGGCATTCATCTGTTTGACGGACCTTTCAACCGGTTCCAGTACCCGCAATACCAGATAAGCTGTGGCAACTGCGAGACCGACAACAAGCCCCACCAGAACCGACGAACTGTCCAGTCCGATCAACGGCGCCCCCAACATGGCCACGATGGCAACGACAACCGCAACCGACACCCCCATAAGTAAAACAGGCCGACTGAGCAAACCCATAGCCACCTCGTTGTTATCATTATTAACAAATACATTTTTAGTGAATATCACCAGTGAGAGTAATGAATTGATCTGCGTTAATAACTGCTACTTTAGTT
>CAZFPG010000596.1:0-1994 GCA_964521055.1 uncultured Marinobacter sp. | reverse complement strand
ATCAGGCTTGTCTTGCCAGCGTCTTCCAGGCCCATCACCAGGTACCAGGGCAAACGATAGACGCCCTTGCGGCCCGGCAGGTTGCTCTTGAGTTCGGCCAGACGGCGGTCAAGAAGGCGTTGCTGACGACGCTCCAGCGGCAGGATGGGGTCTTCCTCTTCCTTCTGTTCCTCCGCCTTGGCGACGTTTACCTTGCGCAACTTGCGGGCCAGCACCATGCCCCAGACCATCGCCACCAGCAGCACGACCCCCAGGGTAACCAGGGCGCGCATCTGCCAGGCCGCCAGCGGGTATTCACCGTTGATTTCCAGGCGCGGCCCCAGCCACCAGGTTGCGGCCAGCAATACCACCACACCCAGCGCCAGGGTAATCGGCGCTGCACTGCGCACATAGGGCAGTATCCGTCGTCCAATGAGTAGGGCTTGTCTCCACATGGTGTCCATTCCTGTTAATTAGTCCGTCTGTGTTTACGCAAGTCTGTCCAGCCGGGCCACCAGGCCAGGCTCCCAGTCCTCAAGGTTCATACCCCGGGTCTGCTCCCGCAGATCCTGTACCTGCTGTTTCGCCAGGCTTTTCATGCCGCTGTCTTTCATCAGCTGGCTGCTCATCAGCCGCCAGTAGAACCGATCCCTGGGTTCGCGGGCCGCTTCCAGGCCCTCTTCCAGCAATTTCATGGCCGGGCCCAGGCCCTTCTGCTCCATCACTTCCCGGGCATTGCCATAGGCCTGCTCCCAGGAGCTCGCACCACCGGCGGAACCGCCCTTCGCCGGGCCACTGAGCATCCAGTCGGCCACTGCCTTGGGCAGGAAGGGGGTGCCGTCGTTAAAGGTCATGTCCGCCAGTTCCGGTAACCTCTCGACAAAGGCTTTCACCGCCGTGCGGATGGCTTCGGCACAGGCCTCATGCCCCAGCGCGGAGGCCACCTGCGCACTGAGCCAGTGGCCTTCCAGCCAGAACGGGCTGACCGACAGGCTTTGTTCAATACGCTGCCACAGCACCAGGTCCGGCACCTTCGACAGGCTCTCGCGGTAATCCGCCACACGGTCCGCACTCACGGCAGCCAAATCGCTCCTGATGCCGTCCCGGGCGGGAGGAACCGAGGTAATGGTCTGCCAGATGGCGTAGCGGCGAAGCTGGTAACCGAGGGCGTCGGCGGGTGTGGTGTCGGTCAGCATGTCGGCCACTTTCAACAGGCTCTGGCGGGTGGCCCGTTCGTTTGCCGGGTCCAGGGTCAGGCTGCCCAGAGAGGCAGATGCACTGCTTCCTGGAGAGGCAGACGGTCCAGCCGGAGACGAAGGGCTTGCCGTTCCGGGTTTTTCCGTCGTTTCAGATGGCTTTGGCATGTCGGAGGGCGACGGCAGCTTCTCCACCGCCCTGCGCAGATCAGACACACCCTCATCTGGTAGTTCGCGGGCCCCTGCCTGCTCCCTGAGTTTGTCGAGAGTGGTCAGGCAGAACTCACGGCCATCCCCCACTCCGCCATCAAAACTCAGCGCTGACACTTCCTTCAGGGCACGCTGCAGAATCTGGGTCAGCAGCATCCTGCGGGCGCGCTTTCCCTTATCACCCGGGTAGGGCCAGGCATCGTCCCACCAGCTGTCCAGCACCCGGTGCAGCAGGTACAGCGACAGGGCAAAACGCTCGCCGTTACCGCCTCGTTGCAGGCACAGCAACAGAAACCCCAGTACCTTGAGGTCCTTACTGGTGTCTGACAACAGGCGAAGGGACTCGCTTTCCACCTTGCCCCATTCCACACCCGTGTGGGCCAGTGAGCCCACCTTCATGATTTCATTCTCGAGGTATTCCATGGTGGGATCCTCCGTCAGGCTTTCACCTGTGGAGCTCTCACCGGAGAAGGTACTCAACACCTGTTCAACGTATGGATGCTGCTCTACTGCCTGCATGTCCAATCCCTGTTATTCAAATAGCACTTCAGATTCACAACGTTTACCAGCCGCAGGCTTCCCGCAGCGGCTTCAGTGTTTCCCGGAATC
>CAZFPG010000595.1:0-1999 GCA_964521055.1 uncultured Marinobacter sp. | reverse complement strand
GTCAAAAACATGGATGTTTTTGTCGAGCGTACATGGACGTATTCACAGCGTGCCCCTGATAAGCCCACCTCTTCGCGGCTTCCCCCGAGCTCAAGATCCTCCCAGAAAGTCAACCATCCTCGCGGGAGATGCTTTTAACGCCATCCGCGGTACCAAGCAACAACAAATCCGCAGGCCGACGAGCAAACAGGCCGTTGGTAACAATACCCACAATGTTGTTCAGCTTCTCTTCCACCTGGATCGGCCGGGAAATATCCAGGTTATGGATATCGAGGATGACGTTGCCGTTATCGGTGGTGAAACCCTCGCGGTAAACCGGGTCGCCGCCCAGCTTCACGATCTCACGGCCAACGTGGCTGCGTGCCATTGGAACCACTTCCACCGGCAGCGGAAACGCGCCCAGGATACCCACCTTCTTGGACTCATCGGCAATACAGATAAACGTCTTGGAAACCGCCGCCACGATCTTCTCGCGGGTAAGGGCGCCACCGCCTCCCTTGATAAGTTCCAGGTGCTCATTGGTTTCGTCCGCACCATCCACATAGAACTCAAGCGGCGCTGCACTGTTCAGGTCGTACACCGGAATACCGTGACTCTTGAGCCGCTCTGCCGTGGCATCGGAACTGGCAACGGCCCCATCGAAGTCATTGCGTATGGTGGCGAGCAGGTCGATAAAGCAGTTGGCCGTGCTGCCAGTGCCGACACCGATAATACTGTCCTGATCCAGATGGGGCTTGATGTAGTCCAGTGCGGCCTGGGCGACGGCTTTCTTCAGTTCGTCCTGATTCATCGTGGGAACTCCGGTTTTTTGCGGAAAATGGTCACAGTGGCCGCCATTATAGCCCTTCCGGGCCACCTGCTTATAGACGGAACCCCGGCAAAGTTTCTACACTGTTGGTTTTTCCAACAAAACACCAACCTCCGGACGGAACCATGCCACAACGCTACATAAAGAAAATCCTCGATGCCCGTGTCTACGACGTGGCCATCGAGACCCCGCTGACCGAGGCCCGCAGCCTCTCAAAGCGCTTTGGCAACAATATTCTGCTCAAGCGCGAAGACCTTCAGCCGGTGTTTTCTTTCAAGATTCGTGGCGCCTATAACCGCATTGCCCAGCTCTCGGAGGAGCAGAAAGCCAAGGGTGTGATTTGTGCCTCTGCCGGCAACCACGCCCAGGGTGTGGCCCTGGCAGCCAAGAACCTCGGCATCAAGGCCGTGATCGTGATGCCCCAGACCACGCCGGAGATCAAGGTGCGCTCGGTGCGCGACCATGGCGCCAAGGTGGTTCTGCGAGGCGATGCCTTTGATGAGGCCGCAGCCCATGCCCAGGAACTGATCCAGAAGCACGGCTACACCTACATTCCGCCCTACGACGACCCAGACGTGATCGCCGGCCAGGGCACGGTGGCCATGGAAATCATGTGGCAGTTCAGCAAACCCATCCACGCCATCTTCATCTGTGTTGGCGGTGGCGGCCTGATTGCCGGCATGGCCGCCTACATCAAGTACCTGCGCCCGGAAATCAAGGTGATCGGCGTTGAGCCGGAAGATTCCAACTGCCTGCAGGCGGCCATGAAGGCCGGCAAGCGGGTGATTCTGGACGAAGTGGGTATCTTTGCCGACGGTGTGGCGGTCAAACAGATCGGTAAGTACCCGTGGGAGATCTGCAAGGACCATGTGGACGAGGTGATCACTGTCTCCACCGACGAAATCTGTGCTGCCATCAAGGACGTCTTTGAAGATACCCGCTCCATTGCCGAGCCGGCAGGCGCATTGGGCGTGGCGGGTATCAAGAAGTACATCGAGCGCGAGCAGATCGAAAACGAAAACCTGATTGCCACCCTCAGCGGTGCCAACATGAATTTCGACCGCCTGCGCTACATTTCCGAGCGCACGGAAATCGGTGAAAAACGCGAAGCCATCCTGGCGGTGACCATTCCGGAGAAGCCGGGTGCGTTCAAGACGTTTATCAACGCCCTGCACAAGCGCAGCATCACCG
>CAZFPG010000594.1:0-2004 GCA_964521055.1 uncultured Marinobacter sp. | reverse complement strand
TCCCCATTTCAGTTGCCCTGTTTGCACTTTCCCTGGCCGGATGCGGCGAGGAATCTGACGAATCGCCGGTTGATGGCCGTGATTTTGACGCTGAGGACTATAGCGAGCCAGAGCCCTACACCGGCAGGGTAATCGATGGTTACCTGCGCAATGCAAGGGTGTGGCTGGACATGGATGGCGACAGTCAGTACACGCCGGGGCCGGTGACTATCGAGAACCAATACGGCGCCGAAATCACCCTGCCCGATGGCGAGCCTACGGCCATGACCGGTGAAGACGGAAAATTCAGCCTCGATATCTCCCAGCTGGTGCAGGATCCGTCAGTGTCACCGGACATTGACCCCAGGGATTTTCCCCTGTTTGCCGTCATCCTTCCCGGTCAGACGCTGGAGCAGACCCGGATGGGGGAGGTGGTGCTGGAGGATGCCTATATGCTCAGCGCACCCCCGGGCGTTCGCAACGTTACGCCACTCAGCACGCTGGTGCATTATCGCCGGGAGATTGGCGTGCAGGATCTGACGGCCACCACCACTGATCTGGCGGATGCCCTCGGCAACGTGAACCTGGTCAGCGACTACGTGAAGTCCGGGGATCACCGGGCTCATGCCTATGCCCGTGCGTTTGCCCGCTTCATGGCCAGCCAGTTTCCGGAAGCGTACGCTACTCTCCTGCGTAATGGCGACGGGCGTGAGCGCTATCTGAGCGAGGAAGCGGCGTTCCTCCTTGGCGTTTCATTTGTCCGTAATGCGCTGGATGTGGTGAAGGTAGTTGATGAGGCTGCCTCCCAGGGCAACTACGAGAACGTCAATGTTGACGAACTGGCGTTGCCAGACGTGCCGGTAGAGCTGGATGACCCGGTTGTGCTGGAGCGTCAGACGGTCCTGGCGCGAGGCGAGGGTAGTGAACTGCCGGCTTCCATGTCCAATCTCAGTGTGTCCGCTGAACTGGTGTTCGATTACTCCGAGGATGGCCGGGTAACGTCCATTACAGCCCACGGCTGCATGATGCCCTCGATGAGGGAAATGGCCAGGTTGATCAATGCCCGTGGCAAGATTGCGAATACCAGCACCCAGTGGATGCCGGGTATCTCCCTGTCCCAAGAGAGTGCCACCTACTACGAGGACGAGGGTCCTGATGAGCGGCTGGTGTTTGACTGGCAGAATCGCCGGGCAACGTTTGAAACGACAACTACCTGCCATGCGGGCCTGGAGCCTTCGTCCACGGAGCTGGGCGGCCCTGCCGATATCACCTATGAATGGAGCATGGCCGATGCGCAGGTGCAGTCTCTGACTGCAACGTCGGAGAAGGGCGCCGAAGTGCTGGAGCCTGGTTATGGTTTTGGCACCGAAGCTTTCTTTGGCTTCACTCGCAAGGTGGAGGGTGTTGAAGAGGAAATCGTGGTACTGGACAGCAGTGTCCAGTCATGCGAAACGTCTATAGATCCGGATGATGCAGACGCCGCACTGGTGGTTTCTGCCCAGCAGCCGTACACCGTATCCGGCGCTATTCCACAGCCCGACGGATTCGAATCCCTGGCGCTTGAGTTCGACATCCGGGATGACCGCCTGCGCCCGCTTCGGTACGGCTTCCTGGACGGAATCATGGCTACCACCAGCGGCGTCAACAACACCGAGGGTTTCGACTGGGCATTCTATTACCCCTTCGAAACCTCAAGCGAATTCGTGGAGGATCAGCCGAACCTTATCAGCACGGCCTACCTGAACCGGCACGGTGGCAGCAGGGCCTGTGCCCGGGAATTCGAGAGAATGCCATCAGCGGCCTATGCGCGGGTGAACTATACCTACCAGCGGCTTTCTGAATATCTGTCCGGGCTGGTGGAGTAAGCGGCCGGATAGGGGGGCTCGGATCAAGCGGGGAACCATCGCATTAATGCCCGGAAAAGGCTGCGACATGTGCTTATAAAGATTTCGGAATTCCGGCACTTCCTGAGGGAGGAAGTGGTGCCGAGGAGAGGACTTGAACCTCCACGGGGTTACCCCCACT
>CAZFPG010000593.1:0-2006 GCA_964521055.1 uncultured Marinobacter sp. | reverse complement strand
TGTTGGTGGTGATGGTGAAAACCGAGGAAGAGCAGTGTACCCAGTACAACACGCTCCGAGCCATGGACACCCTGCAATGGGAACTGCAGAACACCCCGGGTGTTCAATCCTCGGCCTCCCTGGCCAACGTGTCCAAGATGGTGACGAAAGCGCTGAATGAGGGTAACTGGAAGTGGTACGAGATTTCCCGCAACCAGACCATCATCAACGCATCTATCCGGGAGGCGCCGGCAGGCCTGATCAATACCAACTGCGACCTGACACCAGTGCTTGTTTTCCTCGAGGATCACAAGGCCGAAACGCTGGAGACGGTTACAGAGCGTGTTGAAGAGTTTGCCAGTAACAATAACAACGACGAACACACCTTCCTGCTGGCGGCGGGTAACGCGGGTGTGGAGGCTGCAACCAACGACGTTATCTCCAGCGCGAAGAACATGATGCTGATTTTCGTCTATGGCGTGGTCGCTTCACTGTGCCTGCTGACCTTCCGTTCGGTCCGGGCGGTACTGTGTATCCTGATCCCGCTGGGGCTCACGTCCATTCTGGCTGAGGCCATCATGGCGGTGTCGGGAATCGGTATCAAAGTGGCTACCCTGCCGGTTATCGCACTGGGTGTGGGTATCGGTGTCGACTACGGCATCTATATCTACAGCAAGCTTGAGAAATTCCTGATTGAAGGCAAGACGCTACAGGAGGCCTATTTCGAAACCCTCAAGTCCACCGGTAAAGCCGTCATCTTTACGGGTGTCACCCTGGGTATCGGCGTGGTGACCTGGATCTTCTCGCCCATCAAGTTCCAGGCTGATATGGGGCTGCTGTTGTTCTTCATGTTCATCTGGAACATGGTCGGCTCCATCTGGCTGCTACCGGCCCTTGCGCGCTTCCTGCTGCGCCCGGACCGCATGGTTGCCAAGGCCCGCGCGAGCAAATAGATTTCGCGCCGGTTTGACAAAAAAGCCCGCCCTGCGGGCTTTTTTGTTTCTCACTCAAGTGGTTAGCGTGCTAATCCCTGCTTTATTTATGGCGTAAAGTGGTCTATGTTTTAAGGCGAACGTGGAGAGTGGCCGTGTAATCGCACAGGCCCAAAAAAAGCAATAATGATCAGAAAAAGGGAAAAGTCATGGCACTGAAACAGAAATTTTCCGCACTCGCGGTTGCAGCAGCGGTCAGCTTTGGAGTGGCCTCTACAGCAGTTAACGCGCAAGAGCAGAAATTCGTAACCATCGGCACCGGCGGTGTAACGGGCGTTTATTACCCGGCTGGCGGCGCGATTTGCCGGTTGGTCAATATGGACCGCAAGGAACACGGAATCCGCTGTTCCGTGGAAAGCACGGGTGGTTCCGTCTATAACCTGAACGCCATCCGCCAGGGTGAGCTGGACCTGGCTGTCGCACAGTCAGACTGGCAGTACCACGCGTACAACGGTACCAGTGAATTCGAAAAGGACGGCAAGAACGAGAAGCTTCGCGCTGTATTCTCGCTGCACCCTGAACCATTCACCGTTGTTGCCAGCAAAGGTTCCGGCATCAAGACATTTGAAGATCTGGAAGGCAAGCGGGTTTCCGTTGGTAATCCGGGTTCCGGCCAGCGCGCCACAGCTGAGGTGCTGATGGATGAAATGGGCTGGACCATGGACAAGTTCTCCCTGGCCGCGGAACTGAAAGCAGCGGAGCAGTCCCAGGCCCTGTGTGACGGCAATATTGATGCCTTCTTCTACACGGTTGGTCACCCATCCGGTTCGATCAAGGAAGCAACCACTTCCTGTGACAGCGTGATCGTCAGCGTTGACAACAAGGCAACGAAGACGCTTATCGATGACAACCCGTATTACCGGGAGGCCGTCATTCCTGGCGGTATGTATCGGGGAAGCGACGATGACACCACCACCTTTGGTGTTGCTGCCACATTCGTATCCTCAACGGATGTTTCGGATGACGTAGTGTACGAAGTCGTTAAAGCCGTATTTGAGAACTTTGACAGCTTCAAGCGCCTGCATCCGGCATTCG
>CAZFPG010000592.1:0-2007 GCA_964521055.1 uncultured Marinobacter sp. | reverse complement strand
AGCTCGCCGAGCGTGTCGACAATCTGGTCGGCCATGCGGGTGTAGCTCTCGGAGCGGGCCCCCTCGTTGTCCTCTTCGCTGCGGAATATCCGGCGTGCACGCTGCCCGGCATATTGCCCGGCCACGGAGGCCGTCATGCCTGCCAGTCTGAAAAATCGTCCGCTGCGGGTAGTAACCGGTTTCTTTGCCATGCCTGATAGTCGTCCTGGAAAGCCGATGGACCTGATCTGGTCTGCAGATCCATGTTCCCACACTAGATCACGGTGGTCTCCACAAACAAGGCATCTTCCAGCTCCAGGGACAATATCTGCCCCGATGCCAGTGGCCCGACGCCTTTGGGCGTGCCGGTGAGGACCACATCGCCGGGCATCAGGGTGAACTGGCTGCTGATGTGCGCAATCAACGGTACGATCGGGTTCAGCATATCCCGGGTGTCGCCGGTTTGCCGGCGCTGCCGGTTGATGTCCAGGGTAAACGTCATGTGGTCCCGGGGAAGGCGGTCAGCGGTCACGAATGGCGACAACGGGCAGGCACCGTCAAAGGCCTTGGCTCTCTCCCAGGGCTGGCCCTTTTCCTTGAGTCGGGACTGCAGGTCCCGCAGGGTCAGGTCCAGGGCCAGGCCGTAGCCGAGGATGGCGCCTTCGGCGTCGCTGGCGGAGGCGTTCGTCAGGGGGCGGCCGATCAATACCGCAAGTTCCGTCTCGAAATGGACCTCGCCCCGGCCACGGGGAAAATCAAGGGGGCGGGTAATATGGACCGCCGACGTTGCCGGCTTGATGAACAGCAGGGGTTCATCCGGTACCGGGTTGTTCAGCTCCCGGGCATGTTCAGCGTAATTGCGGCCGATGCAGACAATCTTGCCCAGCGGCAGGTGAACCGGGGTCCCGTCTTTCCAGTTGTGCTGATAATCAGGCATGGCCGCTCCCGTTAATGTGTGATGATAAGGGAGCGCCCGCTCCCTAGTCGCCCTCGAATGAGCAAACAGTATAAACCTTCAATCCTTCTTCCTGCAGCTTACGTGAACCGCCCAGGTCGGGAAGGTCTATCATCGCCGCCACCTCGACAATCTCGGCCCCAATGCGACGTATCAGCCGCGCTGCCGCCAGCATGGTGCCGCCGGTGGCAATCAGGTCGTCCACCAGCACCACGTTGTCACCGGGTTTGAAGGCATCCTTGTGCAGCTCCACCGAGGCGGTGCCGTATTCCAGTTCGTAGTCTTCCACCAGGGTGTCGAATGGTAGTTTGCCTTTCTTGCGGATAAGCACCAGTGACGCATTCAGCTCGTAGGCAAGAGCAGATCCAATAATGAAGCCGCGGGCATCCACTGCGGCCACGGCATCGATCTTGTGGCCGTGGTAGCGGTGAACAAAGGCATCAATCAGCTTGCGGAACGCGGTGCGGTCCTGCAGTACGGTGGTGATATCACGAAAGGCAACCCCTGGCTTGGGCCAGTCAGGCACCGTGCGAATGGCTTTCTTGATGCTTTCTGCAAAGTAGTCCATGGCGTATCCGGGCTCTGAAAACGCGGCTTACGCCGCGTCCAGGAAGGTGAATTTCAGGATGAAGACAACAGCGATGATCACGATGCTGGCATTCAGCTCAGACCAGCGGCCGCTCAATGCCTTCAGGATAGCGTAGGTGATGAAGCCCAGGGCGATGCCATTGGCGATGGAAAAGGTCAGCGGCATCATCAGGGCGGTCACTACCGCCGGAGCGGCTTCGGTGACATCGTCCCAGTCAATCAGCTTCAGGCCGCTGGCCATCAGTACCGCGACATACAGCAGTGCAGGGGCTGTGGCGTAGGCCGGAATAATGCTGGCGATGGGTGACAGCAGCAGGCATGCCATGAACAGGGCGGCGACAACAACCGCCGTCAGGCCGGTGCGGCCTCCAGCGGTAATACCGGCGGTGGACTCAATGTAGCTGGTGGTTGTGGAAGAACCCAGAGCCGCACCGGACATGGTTGCCACGGAATCGGACATCAGTGCCTGGCCCAGGCGGGGCAAC
>CAZFPG010000591.1:0-2010 GCA_964521055.1 uncultured Marinobacter sp. | reverse complement strand
CGGTGAGCGTACGTCATGGGATATGAAGTCAATGGCTTCCCGGTGCTGGCGTTGTTGCTCCCGCAGTTCGGAGATGTCGGAGATGTTGGCAATGATGCCGCTCTGGTCACTGTCCGGCAGGGAGAACGGCGCAAAGTGGATCAGGAAGTCCTTGTTGTGAATACGCAGGTCCACGGTGCGGCTCTGGGCCAGCGTCAGCGTTTCTGACACGGTTTCGTGCCAGGGCGGGTTATCCCTGGGGTCGTGGCCTTCCAGGAGCCTGGCCAGGGGAAGGCCGTTCAGGCTGGGCATGGGTTCGCGGAACCACTCCTCGATATGGCCGTTGGCAAAGCGGATAACACCCAGCTCGTCGGTGACGATGATGCCGTCCGGCATGCGTTCAAAACTGCGGCGTATGAACTTCTGCATCTGGCTCATACGCTCTGTGGCGAGCCGTACGCGCTCGATGCGGGCTGAGATGTTTTCCCGTGGTCTGGCCCGGCCCGATGGGCTGTTAATGGCTGTGAGCGGCAGGCGGCGCAGATATCGCTGGGTGGCTTCGCGGCTCAGATCGTTCGGTAGCTTCAGGCCCAGCTTGTAGGTCAGGCCACCACGGTCCAGGCTGATCCAGCTCTGGCCATCGAGATGGACCCATTCGCCGGGATTGTCCAGGGGCGGTATGTCGGATTTGGTCAGCCCGGAGGCGGTAATAACGTCATCACCTTCGGCCAGTAGCCAGCCCTCTGGCTGGAACAGGGCCTGGAAATGGCTGAGCAGTTGCGGCGGATGCCGGCGCGAGGGTTCCTGGAGGGTCATGGTAGGCCCTCGTGCCAGTTCGTCCAGTTGCCGGTTAAGGAAGCGGTTGGTCATGGCCAGGCGCAGCGCACTGGATACCGGCAGTGCCAGTAACGGGATGATGGCGGCATGGGAGACTGGTAACCACAGCCGGGTGTTCAGAAGCAGGAAGGCATGTGTCAGGGCCAGCGCGGCCACGCAGGCCAGACACAGGAGTATGGTTCTTGTGGGCCGCATGCGTGGCAGGGCGACGGCAAGAATGACGATGACCATCAGGGCGAGGCCAATAGCGATTGGCGTTGAAACCCTGGAAATCAGTTCATCCTGTACCAGTGCAGAGTAGCTGTTGGCATGGAACTCAACGCCCGACATGGGCTGGTTGAGCCCGGAGAAAGGGGTGGGGAGGATGTCACCGAATCCGGGTGCCGTGGCGCCCACAAACACGGTTTTGTCCCGGAATATTTCCGGTGCCGGAGGTCGCTCCAGGATCTTTGTGTAGGAGTAGGACGGCAATGCCCCGGCGCCACCGGTCATGGGAACGGCCCTGTAATGCTGCCTCACGTTTGTGTACGGTGCTATTTCGCCGGAGTCTTTGGCTGGCAGGGTCTTGTTGGCGGCGGCAAGGGCCAGGCTTGGCCACAACTGGTCGCCAAGGCCGTTGAGCAGGTATATGCCCCGCGCCAGCCCGTCTTCATCGAGCTCCACATGGGCATGCCCGAGTGCCGCAGCGGCCGAGGCCAGTTCCGGAACGGGGAGTTGTTCGCTGATCAGGTAATTGCGAGAGGGCGGAGACAGGTGCAGTGGCAGAATAACGTTGCCGTGTTCACGCATGGTGGCTGCCAGTTCCTGATCGTCCAGGGAGGGTTCCGGAAACAGAATGTCAAAGACGATGGTCCTGGCGCCGGCCTGGTGGAGTTTTTCAATAAGGCGGGCGTGGGTGGTGCGTGGCCAGGGCCAGCGGCCGAGATCGTCCACACTCTGCTCGTCAATGGCGACGACGACAACATCGTCAGTGGCTTCAGCAGGGCTGGCGGTGATCAGGGTGTCGTAAAGCCAGAAATCCAGCCTTTGGGGTATGGAGGTGGCCTGCAGCAGAAACAGTATGGTCAGAAGTGGCAGGCCCAGTGTCCACGGGGTTATTTTTATTGGAAGCCAGTTCCGGGTCATGGGGCCTGCTGTCGGGTGTCAGGTTGTAATGGAGAGCTCAATGGATTACTCCAGGAACAATTCCCTCCC
>CAZFPG010000590.1:0-2015 GCA_964521055.1 uncultured Marinobacter sp. | reverse complement strand
TGGTGGCCAGGCCGGACGAGAAGTGGGGCGAGACGCCCTGTGCCTTCGTGACCCTCAAGCCGGAAGCCGGGGATGTCAGCGAAGACGACATCATTGCATTCTGCCGGGAGCGGATGGCCAGGTTCAAGGTTCCCAAGACCATTGTGTTCAGTGAGCTGCCGAAGACCTCCACCGGCAAGATCCAGAAGTTCGTGTTGCGGGACGACGCCAAGAAGCTCTGACCGCGAGATGCCATCTTCGAGATGATTAGCAGCTAATTTGTTGACTCAGTCATATAATTAGTTGACAGTGTCATTTCGGAGGTGGCCAATGAAAAGCAATCGTGATCAGATTAATCGTGTCCGGAGCTTCAACCGTTCCTATACCCGCCAGCTCGGGCTTCTTGAGGAAGGCCTGCTCAAAAGCGAGTTTTCTTTAACAGAAGTGCGCGTGCTCTACGAGCTGGCGCACAGGGAAGGTCTGTCTGCCAGGGATTTGGTGCTCGACCTGGGTCTCGACGGGGGGTATCTCAGCCGCCTGCTGAAAAAGTTCGAGAAGCGGGGCTTTTTGACCCGGGAGCCGTCAGAGCATGATGCCAGGCAGGCCGTGTTGGCCCTGACGGATAAGGGCCGCGACGCCTTTCGCCCGTTGGACCAGGCTTCCCATAATGAAGTGGCTGCGCTGCTTGATCGACTCACGGTTGGCGAGAGAGAGTTACTGATAAAGGCCATGTCTACAGTGCAGGAGCTGTTGGGCGATCATCCCGAAGACAAGGTGCCTTATATCCTTCGTCCACCACAATCCGGCGACTACGGCTGGATCATCCATCGCCAGGCAGTCCTGTACCAACAGGAGCATGGATTTGACGAAACATACGAAGCGTTGGTTGCAGAGATCCTCAGTGCATTCATCCGGAATTTCGACCCGCAGTTTGAGCGTGGCTGGATAGCGGAACGCAACACTGAAGTCGTCGGGTCGGTGTTTGTGACCCGTGCATCCGAATCCGTGGCAAAACTGCGACTGCTTTATGTCGATCCAGCCGCACGTGGTCTCGGGATCGGCACGAGGTTGGTTGACGAATGCATCCGATTCGCCCGTGCCAAGGGCTATCAGACACTCACCCTTTGGACGAACGACGTGCTGGTGTCTGCCCGGCGAATATACGAGGCTGCCGGGTTCAGGCTGATTTCCGAGGAAGCTCACTGCTCCTTTGGGCAGGATCTTGTTGGCCAGCACTGGAATCTTGAGCTGTAACAACGAGCACTCACCGCCGCCTGATCATCCTCCCGGTGTGTCAATTTTTATCAAATTTCCTGCCCGGTTATGTCATGGCGCCAAGGACGTTACTGGGCCAGACTGATTCTATACCCAGATTCGAACAATACACCGGCGGGCCATTGGGGTTGCGCCGGTGACGCTGATATCAGGAGAAAACCATGGAGTTTAAAGGTGTACCAGCCATTGTAACCGGTGGTGCTTCAGGCCTTGGCGAAGGCGCGGCCCGCGCGCTGGCCGCGGCCGGCTGCAAAGTAGCCATATTCGACCTGCAGAAAGAGCAGGGCGAAGCCGTGGCGAAGGATATCGGCGGCGTGTTCATCGAGTGCGACGTGTCCTCCGCCGAAAGCGCAGAAGCTGCCGTAAAAGCGGCCCGCGACGCCCACGGCCTGTGCGGCATCGCCGTCAACTGCGCCGGCATCGCGCCCGCCGCCAAGATCCTCGGCAAGGAAGGCCCCATGCCGCTGGAGAACTTTAACAAGGTTATCCAGGTCAACCTGATAGGCACCTTCAACATCATGCGCCTGGCTGCTGCCGACATGGCCCAGCGCGAGCCCAACGCCGATGGCGAGCGGGGCGTGGTGATATCCACCGCCTCCGTGGCGGCCTTCGAAGGCCAGATCGGCCAGGCCGCCTACAGCGCCTCCAAGGGCGGCGTTGTCGCCATGACATTGCAGTCCGCACGGGAACTGGCACGGGAAGGCATCCGCGTAAACACCATCGCCCCGGGGATTTTCATGACGCCAATGATGGCCGGCATG
>CAZFPG010000589.1:0-2016 GCA_964521055.1 uncultured Marinobacter sp. | reverse complement strand
TGTTCCGGAGGGAAGCACCGCCAGGGTAGCCCCCGCCTCCAGGCAGAAACCCGCCGCGGCGTTCACCGAACCATCACCACCGGCTGCCAGCACTACATCCCCGGCTTCAATCTCACGTGTCCAGGCGATATCAGCGAGACTGCAGTCCCGGATACTGTCGATACCGGCCGCCTCCAGATGTTTGCGCCAGAAATCCGCACCCCGGCTACCCTCCTCCCCTGCCTTGGGGTTTGCCATCAACCAGTAAACCATGACATTCCTCTGCTCCCTGAGCCGATGTGCCTGAACGGGCGTACCAAGGTATATGTTATAAACCGTAAATATGCCATCAACATGGTTAACGTTTAATCTGGTGGTAACACCCTCATAAAGACTCGATCAGGGGCCATCAGGACGAGTAGGGAGGCCAATGCTGGAAGACGTCAATGTGGTCCTGTTGGGAGCAACTGCCAGCCTGCTGGCTGGTCTGGGCACCGGGGTTGGTGCATTGGGGGTATTCCTGGTAAGGAAGCTTACACCGCAAATGCAGGACAGTATGCTCAGCGCAGCCGCCGGCGTCATGCTTGCGGCCTCTTTCTTCTCGCTACTGCTTCCGGGCATCGAATACGGTGAAGACCTCACGGGGGAGACCTGGAGCGCTGCCCTGATGGTCATTGCCGGCCTCCTGATGGGAGCGGGGCTACTGTTCAGTATTCACCAGCGACTGCCTCACGAGCACTTCATCCTTGGGCGCGAAGGGCCGGATAGTGCCCGCATCCGCCGGATCTGGCTGTTTATCATTGCCATCGCCCTGCACAACTTTCCGGAAGGCATGGCGGTTGGTGTCGGTTTTGCCGGAGGCGACATCGGCAATGGCACCGCCCTGGCGATCGGCATCGGCCTGCAGAATATCCCCGAAGGCCTGGCGGTCGCCGTCTCGCTACTGGCCATCGAGCACTCGCGGGTGAAATCCTTTGTTATCGCGGTGCTGACAGGGTTACTGGAGCCCGTTGGCGGCCTTTTCGGAAGCGCCATGGTATGGCTTGCCGAACCCATCATGCCCTGGACCCTGGGCTTCGCCGCAGGGGCGATGCTGTTTATCATCAGTGACGAAATCATTCCCGAGACCCATCGTGGCCGCTACAAGACCCTGGCCACATTTTCCCTACTGGGAGGCTTTGTCGTTATGATGTTTCTGGACGCCACGCTGGGCTAACCGGGAAAGAAAACCTTAACCATTCCGATACTGCTGACAACCAGTAGCACCACCCCAAGCACCCGGAAAAAAACCGGCGTCTCTGCCCGCAGCATGCGGTCGTGGACATAAAGGCCAATCACATGGCCCACGGCAGCGCAGGGTAGCAGCCACAGGTGATGGACCAACTGGAGGTCCACGCCTACCCAGATAAAGGCGGCCATCTTGATGACCACCAGAATGAACCAGAGCGCGAAGAGCGTGTCCCGCAACCTTTCCTTGGGCAGATGTTGTGCAGCCACGGCGATGATCAAAGGCGCACCAATCAGCGAAGTGCCACTCACGTAACCACCAACCATCAGGAAAACCGTATCGACTGCGCGGCTGCCGCTGCGAAAGGGACGGTCCAGGATGTAGGAGACAGAGTACAGTGCCACGATGACAAAGATGATGGTACTCATGACATCCGATGGCAGGGTGATAAGCCCGAACACGCCGATCAGCTTGGGCACAATCATGATGGCCAGGATTCTCCAGAGATAGCGCCAGTCTACAGTCCCCACTGACGCCCGCCCCTGGTCATCGATTCTTGACGACTTGCGGTTATTCATCCATATAGTGAGTGATGAGAACACCAGCAGGTGCACGGCGATAATGGGCAGGAACACCAGCGGTTCATCCAGTACCAGTAGCAGAAACGGTAACGACAACACCGCCCCGCCGAACCCGAGCCCGGAGCGGACAAAGCCACTCCAGACGAAGATCAGGCCAATAAGGGTATACTGGTACAGCGCCAGGTCAGACATAGTGATACTCGGGTTCCGGCCGGTAAGTTCGCGAAT
>CAZFPG010000588.1:0-2017 GCA_964521055.1 uncultured Marinobacter sp. | reverse complement strand
TCTTGCCGGCGCGTGCTCGTAGTCGGATTATCGGCACGATGACGTCGTTGATGTTGCCTTCCCATACTTCGGTGGCATTGAGCATGATCACTTCCAGCACGTTGAAATCAGTGACACCCTGACCCACAAGCTGGGCAGCCGCAAAGTTCAGTTGGCTGACGGCAGCGAAGGCCGTGTGGTGACCGTGTATGACCTGATGGTGGCCAATTATGGCATCAGCCGTGGCCTGGGCGACGACGATGGCGCTACCTCCTATGACGAGGTAAAGCCTTACACTCCGGCATGGCAGGAAAAGATCACCGGCGTGCCCGCCGAGAAAGTAATCCGCATTGCCCGTGAGTTTGCCGACAACGCTGACAAGACCAAGGGCCGTTCCATGGTCATCGTCGGTGCCGGTATGAACCACTGGTACCACATGGACATGAATTACCGCGGCCTGATCAACATGCTGATCATGTGTGGCTGTATCGGCCAGAGCGGTGGTGGCTGGGCCCACTATGTTGGCCAGGAAAAACTGCGCCCGCAGACCGGCTGGCAGCCGCTGGCCTTTGGCCTGGACTGGCAGCGCCCGCCCCGTCACATGAACTCCACCTCGTTCTTCTACGCCCACTCCGGCCAGTGGCGCTACGAGAAACTGGGTGTGGACGAGATCCTGTCGCCGCTGGCGGACAAGTCCAAGTTCGGTGGCAGCCTGATCGACTACAACGTGCGTGCAGAGCGTATGGGCTGGCTGCCCTCCGCGCCGCAGCTTAACCGCAACCCGCTGGGTATTGCCGAAGAAGCCGAGAAAGCCGGTATGGAGGTGGCTGATTACGTCGCGCAATCCATGAAGGACGGCTCACTGGCCTTCGCCAGCGAAGATCCGGAAGCAAAGCAGAACTGCCCGCGTAACCTGTTTGTGTGGCGCTCCAACCTGTTGGGCTCTTCCGGTAAGGGCCACGAGTACATGCTCAAGTACCTGCTGGGTACCAAGAGCGGCCTGCAGGGCAAGGACCTGGGCGTTGAAGGCGGCGCCATGCCGCAAGAGGTCAAATGGCACGACAAGGCGCCCGAAGGCAAGCTTGACCTACTGGTGACCCTGGATTTCCGCATGTCCACCACCTGCCTGTATTCAGACATCGTTCTGCCAACGGCCACCTGGTACGAGAAGAACGACCTGAATACCTCAGACATGCACCCGTTCATTCACCCGCTGACCGCCGCCACTGATCCGGCCTGGGAAGCCCGCAGTGACTGGGAAATCTACAAGGGTATTGCCAAGGCATTCTCAAAGGCCACCGAAGGCCACCTGGGTGTCGAGAAAGATGTGGTCACACTGCCGTTGCTGCACGACGCACCGGCGGAGCTGGGCCAGGCCTTTGACGTGAAGGACTGGAAACGCGGCGAATGCGAGCTGATTCCGGGCAAGACCGCGCCCAACTTCATCACCGTTGAGCGGGACTACCCGAACACCTACGCCCGCTTTACCTCCCTTGGGCCGCTGATGGACAAGCTGGGTAACGGTGGTAAGGGCATCAACTGGAACACCGAGAAGGAAATCAGCTTCCTGAAGGAGTTGAACTACACCCATCTGGAGGGTGCTAACGCCGGTCGTCCGAAGATCGAGTCTGCCATTGATGCGGCAGAAGTGATCCTGACCCTGGCACCGGAAACCAATGGTCAGGTGGCGGTGAAGGCCTGGGCTGCGCTGTCAGAAATGACCGGTCTGGATCACACCCATCTGGCGAAGAACAAGGAAGAGGAAAAGATCCGCTTCCGGGACGTTGTGGCCCAGCCGCGCAAGATTATCTCCAGCCCCACATGGTCTGGTCTGGAAGACGAGCATGTGTCCTACAACGCCGGCTATACCAACGTCCATGAGCTGATCCCCTGGCGCACCCTGACCGGCCGTCAGCAGTTCTACCAGGACCACGAGTGGATGCGCGCCTTCGGTGAAAGCCTGCTGGTGTACCGTCCGCCCATCAACACCAAGGCTGTCGGCAGCATGCTGAACCAGCGCAGTAACGGTAACCCGGAG
>CAZFPG010000587.1:0-2018 GCA_964521055.1 uncultured Marinobacter sp. | reverse complement strand
TATGGATTTGATCAGCAGGCGGTCCCGGCTTTTGAGGGACACCGATGCCTGGCCCTTCATGACCGCCTCAAGGTCCAGGTTTGTTATGTTGGTTTCGCCAGTGCCTTCGTTATTAACTCCGAAACGGGCCAGCTCCGCTGTGTAGAGTGAGGCGGAGTCTTTCAGGCCACCGGCTACGTATATGGCGTCTGCCACTTTTCGTGAGGCCGGCAGTGGGTATTCACCGGGGTAGCGTACCGGCCCAGTCACTTCAATGGTTTGTTGCGGGGCGCCAGGCTTGGCCTGGGCCTTGAGCCTTTGCAATACCGGGGCGAACAGGGCCTCGCGGCTGAAGCGGCTGTAGTCCTCTTCCACGGGTTCATCGTTCTCTGCTCGTTCCCTGGTCTGGAGCTCCGTCAGTTCCCTTTTGCTGTCATTCTGGTCATGGCTTCGGGCGCTTACCTTGCCTTCGTCGGCAAATATCAGAAACTGGTCTTTTTCCTGCAGGCGAACGTCGCTCTCACTGCCCGGGTTGTTGATGGCATCCCGCAGGCGCAGGTTGATCACGGAGACGGTGTCGGTCTCCGGGTCGGTGCGCACGATGGCTGCATAGCGCTTGTCGGCTTCCTGGAGCAGGTCGTTGTCCAGGGAGCGGATCACGGAACTCACCCGCATGCCCGGCACCCACGCATAGCGGCCCGGGCGGGTGGCGGCCCCTTTCACTTCCACGTACTGGCCGGTAATGTCGGAGATGGAGGCGACTTCTATACGGTCACCGGGCCTTACCTGCGCTTGCTTGCCCTTGGCGGTGGTGAGGTTGGCTTCGGCGATGATGCGCAGGAAGTCGTCGTTGTTGCGTTCGATGCGCACCAACTGCGGGAAAGCCTGGGGCGTAAGGCCGCCGGCCAGGTTTACCAGTTCCTGCAAGCTGGTGCGGTTTTCCAGTTCGTAGAGCGCGGGGCGGTAGACTTCGCCGTCTATGCCTACGCGGTCGCCCACCGGCGGGATGAAAATGACGTCGCCGGGTTGCAGGCGGTTATCGTCGGAGGTGTCGCCTGCCAGCAGCAGGTCGTACAGGTCCAGCTCGCCGATCAGTTTGCCGTCCCGTTTGTGCTGGATTTTACGCAGGGAACCCGTGCGTTTGATGCCGCCGGATACGTAAAGTGCATTGGTAATGGTGGACAGGGAGCTGACGGTATAGGAACCGGCGTTTCTCGCTTCCCCCAGTACAAATACCCGCATGCTGCGAAGTTCACCCAGGCTCACGCTGGCCTGTACGCCTATGTACTGTTCGGACACCAGTTTCTTGATTCGCTCCCTGGCCTGGTCAAAGCTCAGGCCTGCAACGGTTTGTGGCCCGGACTGGGGAAAGCTGATGGTGCCATCGCGGGATATCGGCAGTTCCAGTTGCTGGTTTTCCTTGCCCCATAGCTGCACCCGCACTACGTCGCCGGGGCCCAGGGTGTAGTCGCTGGGAATGGGTATTTCAGTGACCGGCGCAAAGGTGGTAGGGCTGCCGGCGAACAGGTCGTAGCCGAAGGGTTTCAGGCCATTGTTCTTGCGGTCCTGCTCTTCATCACTTTCCCGCTTTTCCCGGGCCCGTTCACGCTCTTCGTCTGTTATGACATCAACGGGTTCAACCACGTTAACGTTCCGCGGGCGCTGGCGTTGCTGGCTGGATGAGCCGCCGATGGAGTCCAGGTCTACCCCGTATTGATTGGCCAGGGCTTCCTGCTGGGCCCTGGGCATGCTTTTGAACTGTTCGATCTGGGACTGGCTTATGGATTGGGCGGTGGTGGAAGCCGGTAGTAGTAATAGTGCTAGTGTGAATAACAGCTTGTTCGGATTCACGGGTTTTGGGGTCCGGGTTTGGTGGTTTGGTTTTAGTTGGTCAGTTGGTTGGGGTCTGACCCCTCGGGGTCAGACCCCGTTATGTCTGAGCTGGTGAGTTTTCTGGGATCAGCTCACTTTGCATCTGAGCTGGTCAGTATTTTAGGGTCAGACCCTTAGAAGCGATAACGCCAGGTGGCACCTACAGA
>CAZFPG010000586.1:0-2022 GCA_964521055.1 uncultured Marinobacter sp. | reverse complement strand
CCGTCGACACCCCAAATTCCTGGAACACCTCGGCAACCATGCCGCCCGGTACGCGCATCTTCATGCCGTCCAGATCTTTCAGGCTGTTCACCGGCTTCTTGGAGTGGATGATGTTGGCATCGTGCTGAATCGGGCCGACATAGAACAGACCGAACTTCTCATAGATCTCGCGGGTTTTTTCCAGCATGCCCATGGAGTAGAACATGATGTCCCAATGGTGCGGCTGGTCAGGACCGGCCGGGTAGGAGGACAGGAAAACCGAGGCCGGGATCTTGCCGGACCAGTACAGGGTAAATGGGTTCATGCCCTGAAGAACGCCGTTGCGCACTGCTTCAAACAGGCCGTTGTTGTCCGCGGCAACCGACTTGGCGGGATACGGCTTGATGATCAGTTCGCCACCGGATTTCTCCTCGATACTGTCCGCCCATTCCTCGAACAGGTCATAACCGACAGTGCCTGCATCCCATACAGACTGGATTTTCCAGGTGGTTGCGGCATGGGCCTGGCCCACGCTTATGAACGTCGCGCCGCAGAAAGCGGCAGCCAGTGCGGTGGTTTTCAGAAAGCTGCGCTTGGGGACGACGGTTTGCTCAATATTATTGTTGGTATTCATCGACACATCTCCGTTGACGTTGTTGTTCTTTGCGTCAGGTAAACACCGGCAAAACCCGGCATTGAAATGATATTCGTAGGCCGGTGGTGCTTAGTCCACCGTAATGTCCGGTGGTCCGACCAGTTTTGCATCGGCCACATAGACGGATGCCCCGGAATGGGCCATATTTACTGGTCCCGGAAGAAAACCGGCTATGAACGTGTCTGACAAAGTAACTGGTCCGACCAGTACGCACCTGCAGGAAAAACCATGGCAATCGCACAGGACATTTCCTATCGGCTCGAACGACTGATTCTCGACGGCGGGCTTGCTCCCGGGCAGAAAATGCCATCGGAGCGCCAGCTTGCAACCCGGCTTGGCGTCTCCCGGGCCATCGTGCGGGAAGCACTGCATGAACTGCAGGGGCGGGGTGTGATAGAGACGAAGCACGGCAAGGGATCATTCGTGGCGCGCATTGTTCCGGGGGGAGATGAAGACGGCGATAGCGGCCCACTGCTGCATATGTTCAACGGTCATCCCCGAACCCTTTACGACCTTCTGGAAGTGCGGGAGCAGTTGGAGGGCCAGGCCGCCTATCTTGCCGCCAAGCGGGCAACCACCCTGGATCTTCACAGAATCACCAAAGCCTACGCTGCACTGGAACGCACCGACCCCCTGACCAACGCCAGGCCCGACCACAGTTTTCACCTGGCCATCGTGGAAGCCTCCCACAATCCGGTGCTGGTGCACGTTCTTAACGGCCTCAAGAACCTGATGTTGCTGACTGTGCAGGCATCGGTGGCCAACCTGAACCCGCGGGAGGAAATGCGTAAGAAGATCTCCCAGCAGCACAAGCGCATCTACCAGGCGGTGATGGCAAGAAAACCGGAAGCCGCAAAACGCATTGCCATGGCCCATGTGCGCTTTGTCTCCGATGCCATGCGGAACATTGAGCAGCAGGGCACGACCATTATAAGAGCCCCCGCCAATACCCCGGCAGCAACGGCAGCCACCACCCAGAATGCATGAGTGGCGAAAAGCTTGCATCGTGGCCCCAGTCATCCACAATTAATCTGCGGATCAAAGAGGAAAGACGGCAAAACCTCTCCCGGGGGATTGATTTTCCAGACCACTGTCCGTAAAACTTGCGCCTTTATAAAGACAGCCTCAGGAGCCATCTATGGCGGAAACAGCGCCTCTGATCTGCAGGGATATTCACAAGACCTTTGACCAGCTGGAGGTACTCAAGGGTATTTCGCTGGAAACCAGAAAGGGCGACGTCGTATCCCTGATCGGCAGCTCCGGCTCCGGTAAAAGCACATTTCTGCGCTGCATCAACATGCTGGAAACACCCACATCGGGCGATATTATCGTGCATGGCGACCCGATTCGGTTCACAACCAACCGCAAGGGCGAACGCGTTCCAGCAG
>CAZFPG010000585.1:0-2028 GCA_964521055.1 uncultured Marinobacter sp. | reverse complement strand
ATAGTCACCAAAGCGATAGCCGCCGGGGCCATAGACCATCAGGTTGGTCTGGTAACCCAACGGAGTAATGAACGAAGCCGAGGCAGCAAACATCACCGCTACCGCGAAGGGCAGGAAACTGACCCCCAATTGCTCAGAAACCGCCAATGCAATGGGAAACATCAACACCGCCGCTGCATTATTGGTAATGGCTTCGGTAAAGGCTGCCGTAAGAATGTAAACCAGCGCCAGCGCCAACCAGGGCGTCAACGGGCCGAACAGCCCCAGCAGGCTGGTTGCTACCCACTCAGCCGCCCCGGTACCTGTCATGGCGGTACCCAGGGCGAAGGAGGCCGCAATCACCACCAGCACCGGTAAATCCACACTGCGGCGGGCGCGGCTGGCGGTTATGCAGCCGGTCATGATCATGGCACCAGCGGCCAGGAAAGCAGCCTCGATGATCTGAAGCAGGCCGGTGGCACTGGCCACAACCATCAGCAATAGAATACCCAGTGCACGGGGCGCCTTGTGAAAATCAGGAGGCGTGGAATCGTTCAGCCCGCTGACCAGCAGAAAGTCCCGCCGGAAACGGTACTGCTCCACAAACTCATGGCTGGCCTCCAGCAACAGGGTATCCCCCATCTTGAAGGTGATATCCCCCAGCTTGCCCGGCACACGGTTACCCTCGCGGGAAACAGAAAGAATCGCAGCGTTGAAACGGGTACGGAAACGGCTCTCCCGCACTGTCTTCCCCAGGGCCGGGAATTCCTGCCCCAGAACCACCTCCACCAGGCAACGCTGATGGTTGGCCAGGTCCAGCTTCTGGATACTGGCCTGGGCAGGCTTCAGGCCCTGGATCCGCCGCAACTCACTGGCACATTCCGGTGCCCCCACAAAATACAGCTTGTCCCCGGGCTGCAGCATCCTGTCCGGCTCCACCGCTGTAATCAGCCGGCCCCCACGGTCGATTTCCGTCAGGTAGCCGTAATTCAGTGCCCGCAAACCGGCCTGTGCCACCGTCTTGCCAACGAGGGGCCCCGTGGCTTCCACTTCCACCTCAACCCCGTACTGCCGAACCTGCTCCAGCTCCTCTGTCATGCCACCGCGGTCCGGCAGGATACGGGAAGCCACCAGCACCAGGTAGAGACCGCCCACCAGCAGCAACGGCACCCCTACCCAGGCCAGCTCAAACAACCCAAGGTTAATCCCCAGGCGGGACTGCAGCATGCCGTCCACCACCAGGTTCGTGCTGGTGCCGATCAACGTGCAGGTGCCGCCCAGAATGGCGGCGTAACTAAGGGGTAGCAGCAGGCGGGAAGAAGGAATACCCAGGCGTTGCGCCCAGTCCTGAATGGCGGGGATAAACATGGCCACCACAGCGGTGTTGTTCATAAAACCGCTGAGAATACCGGTAGGCGCCAGCATCCTTAACTGTGCGCCTTTCTCGGTTTTCGGATGGCCCAACAGCAAACGGGCGATCCACTGTACCGCACCGGTCTCTTTAAGGCCTGCCGCCACCACATACAGTGTGGCAATGGTAATCACACCCGGGTTACCAAACCCCGCCAACGCTTCAACCGGCCCCAGAATGCCCGTAATCAACAGAAATGCCAGCGCCGCCATCAGCACCAGATCGGCCGACACCCGGGTGATCACCAGCGCTGCAAGAACCGTAAACAGGGTAAGCAGGGTAACAATGGCTTCCCACGCCATAGCTACTTACACACCGCTGGCTTGGGGCGGGCTAAAGATCAGTTGCCGGTCCAGCAGGTAACTGATCAACCGGCTCACACAGTCATCAACCGACATCCGCGACGTATCCAGCCGAACCTCCGGCCGCTCTGGCGCCTCGTAGGGAGAATCAATCCCTGTAAAGTGCTTGATCTTGCCCGCCCTGGCCTTCTCATAAAGCCCCTTCGGATCCCGCTGCTCACAGGTTTCCAAAGGCGTATCCATAAACACCTCAATAAACTCCCCCGCCGGAAACAGATTGCGCACCAGCCGCCTGTCACTGGTAAACGGCGAGATAAACGCACTGAGAACAATCAC
>CAZFPG010000584.1:0-2048 GCA_964521055.1 uncultured Marinobacter sp. | reverse complement strand
CAGACAATGACTGCGGAGATTTTTCACCATGCGTATAACGGCAACCCATCTCGCACAGTGGTCAGACAAGCGTGAAGCCCAAGGGATGCTTCCTGTATTGGTGAGAAGGTTGATCTCGGCAACAGCTCGCACCACGGCGCTTGCCATGCCGGGTGGCGACTCGGTCAACATACCCGGCTGGGACGGCGTTATAGAAACGGCAGAGGGAAACCCCTGGGTTCCGAATGGAATCAGTTATTGGGAACTGGGCACTTCAAAAGATCCGGCTTTAAAGGCGGGAAGTGATTTCGAAAAACGTCTGAAACAGATTTCCGAAGCAGATGCTGCTCGGGCTACTTTCGTTTTCGTGACTCCTCGCCGCTGGCCTGGAAAAGACACATGGCGGGAAAGAGTAAGAAGTCGCAATGCTTGGGCAGATGTGTGGGTGTGGGACGGAGACGATCTGGAAGCCTGGCTGGAGACCTCTCCTGCAACCGCCTTGTGGTTGGGCATACAGTTGGGTATCGCCGGTCACGGCATAGAGGCTGTAGAGGATCACTGGGCGCACTGGAGTAACCAATCCAAACCGGCCGTAACAGCCTCAAAGTTGTTTGTCGGTCGGGAGGAATCCAGGGATTTATTTAAGAACAGCATCCAGCAGCATGAACCTTTGATTTCCGTTATGGCGGATAGTCAGTCCGAAGCCGTTGCCTTCGTATGCGCACTATTGATTGAAGAAGGATATTCTACACGCGCCGCTTGCGTGACCTCAGAAGAGGGCTGGCAATTTGTAGATGCTAATCCGGGCATTAACTTGGTGGTCATCACCGATAACCGATTTGGCTACCGTCGTTCCCCCCGTGAAGGAATCAGCTTGATAGTCCCCATGGCTTTTGGAGATCAGGCCTTCAATCTCATGGGCATTGGAGGAAGAGCGGTAGAGCAGAAAATGATGGAGCTCCGACGTCCAAAGCCTGATGAATTCGAGAAATCTCTGATTGAACTAGGCATAGCAGCATCTGATGCTGCCCGATATGCCCGTACGATGGGAAGATCGTGGACGGTTTTTCGCCGTTGGCATGCGCAAAATCCCGCCATCAAGAAGCCGGAATGGACCGAGGCTGCCGATTCCACAAGTCTGCTGATCCTGACTCTGGTAGGCGCCTGGAATAGCGCCTCAGATGGTGACAAGGCTTGCATTTCAAGGATTGCCAACCGTGCTTATGAGGACATTGAAAATGAACTACTGCGACTAGTCGCACTCGATGATGCACCCGTGGTGAAAATCGGCACCCTATGGAAAGCCAAGGCACCGCTGGAGTTGTTGCATCTCATGGCACCCAGGATAACGCGCGACATATTGACGAGATTCTTCGAGGTCGCCAGGGCTGTGTTCGAAGAACCTGACCCGGCCTTGGAGCTTGAAGAAGATAAGCGCTGGATGGCTTCTATCTATGGCAAGGTGCGTGAGCAGTCCGGTGTTGTTATGGAAGCCATGGCGGAGTCCATTGCGAAATTGGGCTACTTCTCTGATAACGCGGGCCCAACTGTTATCAGTGATCATGTGTGGCGTTTTGTTGGTCAACTTCTTGAAGAAGCCAGAGGAGAACGCTGGCTTTCAATTTCATCCTTTCTAAGATCATTTGCCGAGGCCGCTCCCGATGAGTTTCTGTGCGCGGTCGAAAACAGTTTGCGTAAACCTGACAAACCGGTTACTCGGTTAATTACGGAAACACAATCATCGGGAATATCTGGCCGCTGCTGGCATGCCACTCTGCTTTGGGCACTAGAGTTGCTGGCGTGGTACCCCGTCCGACTCGGTCGAGTCGCAAGTGTCCTTACTGAACTGTCTGATGTGGAGGTAAAGGGTAATTGGGGCAACACGCCGTTCAGCTCCCTGGTTTCCCTTTTCCGACCATGGTACCCGCAGACGGCTGCGTCGGTCGAACTGCGGCTTCGTGCAGTCAGAAACATAACCGAGCGACGTCCTGAAACAGCCTGGAAACTTTTGCTGGCATTGCTACCAGGACGGCACGATATGGCTTCACCTAATGCAAAGCCACAATGGC
>CAZFPG010000583.1:0-2055 GCA_964521055.1 uncultured Marinobacter sp. | reverse complement strand
AGCAGCACCAGCTTTTCACTGGGCCTGGCCATGCGTACCACGATGCCGCCTTCGATTTCATCGCGATCAAACGCATGCAGGGGCTGGCCCAGTTCCAGCATGACGTAGTTGGTAACATCCACTGCCGCGTCGATGGAGCGAATACCGGAGCGGCGAAGCTTCTCCTGCATCCACAACGGGGACTCAACCGTCAGGTCGACGTTGCGCAGAATGCGCCCCAGGTACCGCGGGCAACCCTCGGGGGCCTTGACGGTAATTTCCGGCACTTCCGAATGCACCGCCTGCACAGGGCCGATTTCCGGGGCTTCAACCACCAGGCTGTTCAACACACCCACTTCGCGGGCAATACCTTTTATCGAAAGGCAATCACTGCGATTCGGCGTCAGGTCCACATCAATGGTGACATCGTTCAGCCTGAGAAACTTGTCCAACTCCTGGCCCACCGGCGCGTCTTCCGGCAATTCCATCAGCCCGTCGTGGTTCTCAGACAGGCCCAGCTCCGCTTCCGAACACAGCATCCCTTCTGATGGCTGCCCACGAAGCTTTGCTTTCTTTATCCTGAAGTCACCCGGCAATACCGCACCCACAACCGCAAAGGGCACCTTGAGGCCATCACGGACATTGGGAGCACCGCACACCACCGGGACGGTCTGGTGTCCGTCACTGATCTGGCAGACCCTGAGTTTGTCAGCGTCCGGATGGGGCGCAACGGAAACCACTTCACCCACCACAATGCCACTGAACTTGCCGGCTACCGGCTCAAACCCGTCAACTTCCAGACCCGCCATGGTGATCTGGTCCATTAGTGCCTGGGTATCGTTCGCCGGATTGACCCATTCCCGTAGCCACTGCTCACTGAATTTCATGGTATCTGCCTTGTCCTGGTGCGGTTTTGCCTGTTAAATCAATTGCCCTGGTGACGCGTTCAACGGAACTGCCGCAGGAAGCGGAGGTCGTTCTCGAAGAACATGCGCAGGTCATTCACGCCATAACGAAGCATGGCCATACGCTCGACGCCGAGGCCAAACGCAAAGCCCCGATACTCCTCGGCGTCAATACCGCAATGTTCAAATACTTTGGGGTGGACCATTCCGCAGCCCATCACTTCCAGCCACTTGATGCTGCCGTCCTCTTCACGACCCCACTCGATATCCACTTCCGCGGACGGCTCGGTAAACGGGAAATAGGAAGGACGGAAGCGGACCTTCAGATCCCGCTCGAAGAACACCCGCAGGAATTCCTCAACGGTGCTCTTCAGATCGGCGAAGCTGACATTCCTCTCAACCAGCAGCCCTTCCACCTGGTGGAACATGGGCGTGTGAGTCATGTCGGAGTCGCAGCGGTAGACCCGCCCGGGGCAAATCATACGGAACGGCGGTTTGCCATCCTCCATGGTGCGAATCTGTACCGGTGAGGTGTGAGTCCGCAGCAGGGTGCCCGGATTGAAATAGAAGGTATCGTGCATCGCGCGGGCGGGATGGTGGCCGGGAATATTCAGGGCTTCGAAGTTATAGTAATCGTCTTCGATTTCCGGGCCCTGCTCCACGGTATAACCGGCGCGGGAGAAGAACTGTTCGATACGCTGCAGGGTGCGGGTGACAGGGTGAAGGCCACCCAGGTCCTGGCCGCGACCTGGCAGGGTCACATCAATGGATTCGCTGGCCAGTTTCTGTTCAATGGCGGCACGCTCAAGATCCGTGCGGCGTGCATTGATGGCCTGCTCCACCTGCCCCTTGGCGTCGTTGATCTTCTGGCCGGCAGCCGGGCGCTCCTCCGCAGACAGTTTGCCCAGCGTCTTTGCCTGTTGGGTGATCACACCCTTCTTGCCAAGGTATTCAACACGAATCTGGTCCAGTGCCTGCAAGCTGTCGGCACTGTCGACCGCCGCCAGACCGTCCTGAACGAGTTGATCCAGGTTTTCCATTGACCCTGCTCCAATCCAGAAATGGAATCGTTCTAAACAAAAATAGGGGAAGAGCGCGCCCTTCCCCTATCAGAAGGCGCCTTCATGAACCCATGGAGGCGCCTGTATCGATCGGTAACCGATGAAAGAGC
>CAZFPG010000582.1:0-2058 GCA_964521055.1 uncultured Marinobacter sp. | reverse complement strand
TCCGATTTGCTGTTGATCAGCTGCAGCACACCGACCACATCGTCCTGGCTGTCGCCAATCACGGGGAAGCGGCTGTGGGCAGAAGAAATGATCTCGCCCAGGAATTCTTTCGGGTCCTGGGATGCCTTGACAGTGACCATCTGGGAGCGGGGAATCATGATTTCATCCACCCGCATGTCGATCACCTGCATGGCACCCTCGATGATGCTCATGGCGTCGGCATCGATGATGTTCTGGGACTCGGCGTCCCGCAGGATTTCCAGCACGTCCTCGACGGACTCAGGCCCGCTGGAGAAGGCCTGTGATATACGCTCCAGCCAGGACTTGTTTCCGCCCTGACTGCGACTCGACTGATCGTCGTTCATGAGTCTTTTTCCGTTTCCTCTGTCTCGTAGGGATTGCTGAACCCGAGCTGCGCGAGCAACCGGATCTCGAGGGCTTCCATGACCTCGGCATCATCGTCATCAATATGGTCATAACCCTGGAGGTGCAACATGCCGTGTACCACCATATGGGCCCAGTGCTCTGCCAGTGTTTTCTGCTGTTCGGTGGCTTCTTTTTCAACCACTGGTGCGCAGATGATCAGATCACCGGCCAACGGAACCGTTATACCGGCTGGCGCCTCAAATGGGAAGGACAGGACATTGGTTGGCCCTGATTTCCCACGATACTGGCTGTTGAGTTCCGCGCTTTCGGTTTCGGCAACGATACGGATGGTTACCTCCGACGGATCGTCCCCAAGCCAGGCAGCGCCAGCCCAGCGTTCAAAGTCGGCATCCGCCGGAACCCCGGCCATTTCGTGTGCCCGCTGTAAGTCCACCGTCAGCTCACTCACTGGCCCGTGGCGCTCCCGTCGTCAAAGGAATCATAGGCCTCAACGATGCGCTGAACAAGCGGATGGCGAACCACATCCCGGGCCTCGAACCGTGTGAATCCGATACCGGACACCTTGCTCAGTACCCCGGCCGCATGGATAAGCCCGGAGTTCTGCCCCCGGGGCAGGTCTACTTGTGTCGTATCGCCGGTAATCACGGCGGTGGAACCAAAACCGATCCGCGTAAGGAACATCTTCATCTGCTCGCGGGTAGTGTTCTGGCTCTCATCCAGAATGATAAACGAATTATTCAGGGTACGGCCCCGCATGAACGCCAACGGCGCGATCTCGATCACGCTCTTCTCGATCAGCCGGGTGACGTGGTCGAAGCCCAGCATCTCGTAGAGGGCGTCATAAAGGGGACGAAGATAGGGGTCTACCTTCTGGGCCAGGTCGCCAGGCAGGAAGCCGAGTTTTTCACCGGCTTCAACGGCGGGCCTGACCAGCAGGATGCGCTTAACCTGTTCGTCTTTCAGCGCCTCAACCGCACAGGCCACCGCCAGCCAGGTCTTACCCGTACCGGCCGGGCCAATGCCGAAGTTCACATCGTGGGTGCGGATGTTATGAACGTACTTCTGCTGGTTCTCGCCCCGGGGCTTGGCCTGCAGTTTCGGCGTTTTGATAACCGTGACCGCGCCGTTGTACGGTACATCATCCGCCAGCCGCTCGAAGCCGGTCTCGCGGATAAACAGGTGAACCATGTCCGGCGAAATGTCGTCATTGGCCTCGGTTTCCCGATACAGGTGCCGAATAACCTCCGTGGCTGCGGCCACATGTTCGGTTTCACCTTCCACCCGGAAATGATGGCCACGGCGGCCGACTTTTACGTTCATGCGTCGTTCAATGTGCTTCAGGTGCTCATCGAACTGGCCGCAGAGGGTGGTCAGCCGGTGCTGATCCACCGGGTGCAGGTCGAATTGTCTGTGATCGTTGGCGTTCAAAAGTGCTCCGTTTGTTTACTCCCGTGGATTCAGGGAGTGGGTATATCATGATTTGTGCTAGCGGGCGCTGGCCGGAGGGCCTTTCCAAAAAACGCCCGTAAACCCATCCATGGGGGGCTCGGTCGCGCCATCCCCACCACTCGCCATGCACCAAACAGAGGACGAATAGGGCCCAGCCCTAAAACATCTCCGAACTAACAGGCACACCCCGCAGAGAGTTAGGCATAGCCTCCCGAATCTCCA
>CAZFPG010000581.1:0-2064 GCA_964521055.1 uncultured Marinobacter sp. | reverse complement strand
GGTTCCTTACTACCTGAACCTGGCACCCCATTACGATGCCACTCTGACACCCCAGTACATCCATGGGCGCGGGTTGTTTACCGAGGCTGAGGGACGTTATCTGAGTAGCCTGGGGGAGTCGGTTCTGCAGGTGGGCTATGCCGGCAACGACACCGAGTTCAAGCGGGAATTTCCCGGCGAGGATGGCGAGCGCTGGGGTCTGGATTTCAGTACCCAGGCGGCTTTTGGTGGCGGCTGGAATGGCTACGGGGACTACTCAGTGGTCAGCGATGACGAGTATCTCAGTGACCTGAACCGTACTCTCGAGATCAATCGTGCGACCCATCTGCGACGCCGCGGCGGCGTGCGCTATCGGGATTCGTCCCAGTATTTCGAGACCTATCTCAGCGGTTACCAGACCATCAGCGATTTCATTGCCGATGAAAACATTCCCTATTCGCAGTTGCCGGAAGTTATCTACGGTGCCACCGTGGATGCCGGCCCCGCCGAACTGTCCCTGGATAGCCAGTACACCTATTTCTATCGCGACAACTCCGATCTGACCGGCCTGGATCGTGCCAATGGCCAGCGTGCGAGGGCGATACCGGAGGTGGCGCTTCCGATGCGGGCGCTCTGGGGCTATGCGCGGCCATCGGTAAGTGTGGATTACACCCGTTACGAGCTGGAAGATTACAACCTGCGGGATCCGGGATTTGATCGCACTGTACCGGTGGCGGAATGGGATTCCGGGCTTTACTTTGACCGACAGTCCAGCCTGTTTGATATTCCCTATAACCAGACCCTGGAGCCCCGGCTCTATTACGCCTGGGTGGATGCTGACGCAGACCAGGAGTTTATCCCGGATTTTGATACCACCATCCGTTCCTTCAGCTTTGACCGACTGTTCCAGCCCAACCGTTTCAGCGGGGGCGACCGTGTGGGTGATACCAACCAGCTTACCGTGGCGCTGACCAGCCGTTTCAATGATCTTCTCACGGGCGCCGAACGGGCCCGGTTCAGCGTAGGGCAGGTGCATTACTATGATGACCGGGAAGTGACCCTGGCGGGGCAGGGTGCTTCGGACGCCAGCGATTCGCCACTGGCCGGGGAGATGATCCTGCGACCGGTAGACGGGCTGGAAATCCGTACCTCCGGGCTATGGGAGCCGGACACCCATAAAACAGAGGAAGGCCGCAGTCAGCTGGTATTCCACTCCAGTGACTACCGCTATCTGGCCAGCGTGGGCCATACCTATCGGCGAAACGAATTCGAACAGTCGGATATCGGGGGCGTTTTTCCTGTCACAGACCGTGTTAGTCTGATCGGCCGCTGGGTCTACGATTCGCAGCTTGATCGTACTGTCGGTTCACTGGCCGGGCTGGAATACAATAATTGTTGCTGGAGTGTCCAGCTGGTCCACCAGAACTACCTGACGGACGACCAGGAGCTTGAGAGCCGCATGCTGTTCCAGATACAGCTTAAAGGGTTGGGTGGCAGTGGCGGCTCATCCGACGAGATATCCGATGCCATTATCGGCTTTGATGAAAGAGAGCGTCGCCGCTTTGGCGGTCGCTGATCAATGATAGGCCGGGTACCGGGTGCCCGGCGAGAGGCAGTATTTTCCACACAGAGGTGACTATGAAGGCGAACCTTCGCCATTGCGCACGAACACTACTGGTACTGATGGTTGTGATCCTATCCACAACTGTGCAGGCTGAACGCAAACTGCTTGACCAGGTGGTTGCGGTTGTCAATGACGATGTCATTCTGCAGTCCGAACTGGAAGCCCGCATCAACACCATTGTGGGCCGGCTAAGGGCCCAGGGAACCGGCCTGCCGCCCCGGGATGTCCTGGAAGAGCGGGTACTGGAGCAACTGATTACCGAGTCGATCCAGTTGCAGATGGCCGACAGGGCCGGTATGCGCATCAGTGATAACGAGCTTAACGAAACCATGTCCTCCATTGCCCGGCGCAATAACATGACGCTGCAACAGTTTGAGCAGCAACTGGGGCAGGAGGGCGTTACCTACCGCGAAGCCCGTGAGCAGATCCGCAATGAAATGATCACCAGCCGGGTCCAGCAG
>CAZFPG010000580.1:0-2075 GCA_964521055.1 uncultured Marinobacter sp. | reverse complement strand
GTCGCCGAGTATGGACATCATGGTATCCAGCAACTTCGAGCTCCTGCTGTTTGATCTCCACGGGCGCGATGGCCTTGCTGTAAAAGAGCTGCTGGAGAATGCCTCCAAAGGGCCGGTCAGCATTGAAGACTACCGCTGGAAGCATGCCCGCAAACTATTCGACAGTGATTCAGTGGGGGATGAGGGTACAACGGAGACCATCCGTGAAGTCTTCGAGCAGAATGAATACCTGCTGGACCCGCATACCGCCATTGGAGTGCGTGCCGCCCGCAACTGCCGTCGTGATCCGGCCATTCCGATGATTACCCTGGGCACAGCCCATCCGGCCAAGTTCCCGGATGCTGTGTTGCGCTCAGGCGTGAAGGCGGAGCCGGCGCTGCCGTTGCATATGGCGGACCTTTTCGAACGGGAAGAGCAATACACCGTACTGGATAACGACCTGCCAGCCGTGCAGGACTTTATCGCCAGACACTGGAAGAATACCTGACTGGTATGACACCAAAAAAAATCCTGCGTCGCCCCGGCCCGGAAACCATACCGGACTGGGGCCAGAACCTGCCCCCACTGCTTCGCCGCCTCTACGCTGCTCGCGGCGTCACCTCTGATGACCAGCTCAGTTATACCCTGAAATACCTGGCCTCCCCGATGGATCTCCGGGGGATTGATCGTGCTGTGGCGTTATTGACTGAGGCAATCATTGGACAACAGCGAGTACTGGTTCTGGGGGATTTCGATGCAGATGGTGCCACCAGTACGGCCGTGGCCATGCTGGGCCTGGGCATGCTGGGATTGAACGATGTCGACTTCCGGGTGCCCAGCCGTTTTTCGGATGGCTATGGCCTGACGCCCGGAATCATTCACCGGTTGCAGGAGGACGACTCCCTGCCGGACCTGCTGATTACCGTGGACAACGGCATTTCCGCGGTTGAAGGCGTTCACGCCGCCCGGGAACTGGGCATAAAGGTGGTGGTGACCGACCACCACCTGGCCGGGGAAACCCTGCCTGATGCCGACGCCATTGTTAATCCCAATCAGCCCGGCTGTCCTTTCCTGAGCAAAAACGCGGCAGGCGTGGGTGTGATGTTCTACGTGCTGACAGCCTTGCGTAAACACCTGCGGGAGCAGGGCTTGCTGCCGGATCCTCAGCCCAACCTTGGCAGCTTGCTGGATCTGGTCGCCCTGGGCACGGTAGCGGATGTTGTGCCGCTGGATCACAACAACCGCATCTTTGTTGAACAGGGCCTGCGCCGCATCCGCCAGGGCGAAGCTCGTCCGGGTATCCTGGCGTTGCTGGAAGTCGCCGGCCGCGACCACAGTGAAATCAGCTCCACGGATCTTGGATTTGTGGTTGGCCCCCGGCTTAATGCCGCCGGCCGCCTGGACGACATGAGCGTCGGCATCGCCTGCCTGCTGGCGGACAGCCGCGACGAGGCACAGCGCCTGGCCCGGGAGCTGGACACCTTCAATCGCGAACGACATACCATCGAAAAAGACATGAAAACCCAGGCCCAGGACCTGCTGGCGTCCATGTCGCTGGACGTTGAAGGCCTGCCCTGGGGGCTGGCCCTGTTCGACACCGACTGGCACCAGGGCGTGATCGGCATACTGGCGGCCCGCATCCGCGAACAGACCCACCGCCCGACCATTGCCTTTGCCCCGGACGATAACGGCGAGGACATCAAGGGCTCCGCCCGCTCCATTCCCGGCCTGCATATCCGCGATGTGCTTGCGGTGGTCGACGCCCGTCACCCGGGCATGATGAAGAAATATGGCGGCCACGCCATGGCAGCCGGCATGACCCTGGCCCGCGATGACCTGGACGCCTTCAGCGAGGCCTTTGACAGGGCGGTGCGCGATACCCTCCGGGCGGAAGACCTGGAAGCTGCCATCACCACCGACGGCCCCCTGAGCCCGGACGAACTCCACCTGGAAACCGCCACCCTGCTGAAACGCGCAGGCCCCTGGGGCCAGCACTTCCCGGAGCCGCTGTTCGACGGCAACTTCCGGGTGGTCAGCCAGCGCATTGTTGGCGAGAACCACCTGAAGCTGGTTCTGCAGCCGGAAGAGGGCGGCGC
>CAZFPG010000579.1:0-2079 GCA_964521055.1 uncultured Marinobacter sp. | reverse complement strand
AGGCGTGGTTGGGCGTGCGTTTGCAGATCCAGTATTTGCCAACGGGGGTGGCCAGCCGGGCCAGCAGGCGTTCGTGTTCCAGGTGCTGGCTGTCCAGCGCGCGGGCGATGCGCATGGTGTAGGCCAGTGCGGCTTCGCTTTCGATGGCCAGGTCGGCCAGTACGTTCTGCATCAGGGGCTGGTCGCTGAGGCGGTTGCCGAAGGCGCTGCGGTGGTGGCAGTGGTGGCTGGCCTGGGCAAAGGCCTGGCGCACGCCGGCGGAGCTGCCGATCATGCAGTCGAAGCGGGTCATGGCGACCATTTCGATGATGGTGGGTACGCCGCGGCCTTCCTCGCCGATCATCCACGCCAGGGCGCCGCGCAGTTCCGCTTCGCTGGAGGCGTTGGCGACGTTGCCCATCTTGTTTTTCAGGCGCTGGACCTGCCAGGGGTTTTTGCTGCCGTCCGGGCGCCAGCGTGGCATCAGGAAGCATGACGGGCCGCTTTTGGTCTGGGCCAGTACCAGGAAGGCGTCGCACATGGGGGCGGACACGAACCATTTGTGTCCGACCAGCTCATAGGCCTGGCCCGGGCCTTCGGCGCCGATGGCGTAGGCACGGGTGGTGTTGGCGCGAACGTCGCTGCCGCCCTGTTTTTCGGTCATCGCCATGCCGATGGTGACGGACTGCTTCTCGCTGTCCGGCAGGTTGCGCGGGTCGTAGCTGTTGGCGAGGATCTTGTTTTCCCAGATGGCCGCCAGTTCAGGTTGTTTGCGGATCGACGGGATGGCGGCAAATGTCATGGTGATGGGGCAGCAGTGGGCCGCTTCCACCTGGGAGTGGATGTAGTACTTGGCCGCTCTTGCTACATGGGCGCCCGCTCCGGGATTGGTCCAGGGGCTGCTGTGGAGGCCGTTTTCCATGGCGGTGGTCATGAGCTGGTGGTAGGCGGGGTGGAAGTCCACCTGGTCAATCCGGTGGCCGAAACGGTCGTGGGTATTGAATACCGGTTTGTTCTCGTTGGCACGGAATCCAAGCTCAATGGTTTCCGCCGCCCCGGCCAGGGCGCCAAACTGTTTCAGGTCGCTGGTGGCTGCCGCTGCACCTTCCCGGGCGACGGCTTCCTGCAGGGCCTTGTCCTGTTCGAACAGGTTGTAGTTCTCCAGCGCCGGTGGCTGGTTGAAGACCTCATGGGTCACGGCCAGGTAGCGGTCGTCGCCGGAGGCTTGTGTATTGTCCTGTGGCAGGGGCTGGCGGGCGTTCATGTTTACCTCCTGGTGCCAGTCAACCCCTGCATGCAAAAGCAAATGATGGAGTCGACCAGCGTATCATGGTCGTTGTTTTCTGCCTGGTCAGCACTGCCGGTCTGGGCCGGTGACAGGGGCCCCACCAGGCTTTCGGCAATGGCGCCCACAAGGCAGGTACTGCTTTGCCTGGCGTCCTGGTCGGGGAGGCTGTTCTCTCTGATTCCCTCCCTTATCGACTGCTCGAACAATTCGGCATAGGCTCTGCGGAACTTGAGGCGTTCTTCCTCAACTTTAGGGTCAACCGGCTCCGCAATCAGTGACCAGGCTACTACCGGGCCCCTCAGGGCGCGTTCTGCAAACTGGCGCAGGGCCGATTCAAGCCGTGTTACCGCGTTACCTTCCGTAGCCAGCGCTTCGGCTACCTTGTCCACTTCCCGTTGCGTTGCAATCCTGAAGATCTCTGCAAACAGGTGTTCCTTGGACTCGAAATGACGATAAATGGTTCCTGTGGCGACCTCTGCGCACGCCGCAATGCGGGTTATCTGTGCGCTGCGGAAGCCCCCGTCGGAAACACATTCGTAAGTACACTCAATAATGCGCTTGCGGGCTTCGGCCTTGCGGTTGCGCATTTTTTCCGTTTCCCGATATGCCATGCGGGTTCCTTATAAGCAGTGAATCATTATTCATTCTTTGTGTCAATCAATCAGATCGCACAGTCTGATTCATATTATTCTTTTAAAACAGTGCTGTGGAATCCGTTACAAAAAATTACAAAAAAATAGTTGTGAAGAAATAGCGTTGCAACCAAAAGCGGATTATAAAGACGCCAAGGCGGGCTGGAAGATGTACCCGCC
>CAZFPG010000578.1:0-2080 GCA_964521055.1 uncultured Marinobacter sp. | reverse complement strand
ATCGTCTGGTGGTTCTGGCTGTCGCCCTCCGAAGGCAACAAACCGGACAACGATCACAGCCATCATCACTGAGGTAACACCATGAAAAAACACATGCTGGCCCTGGGCCTTGTCGCCACATTTGGATTGAACGGCCAGTTGCAGGCCGATGAAGGACTCAAGGACATTCATGTCTACAAGTCCCCGACCTGTGGCTGCTGCACCGACTGGGTGGATCACCTGGAGGACAATGGTTTCAAGGTGGAAGTGACCGAAACCAACGACCTGAACCCCATCAAGCAGGACGCCGGGTTGCCGCGCTCCCTGGCCAGTTGCCACACCGCGTTCGTCGGTGACTATGTAATTGAGGGTCATGTTCCGGCCAACGACATTCATCGCCTGATCGCCGAAGCCCCGAAAGCAAAAGGCCTGGCCGTGCCCGGCATGCCCATTGGATCACCCGGCATGGAAATGGGTGACCGCAAGGATCATTTCCAGGTAATGATGTTCAACGAAAACGGCCAGACCAGGGTCTTCGCCGAACACAACTAGTGTCCCTCAACCAGCCAGCCCGCGATCATCCCGGCCGAATAATCGAGCCGGGATATTAACCCCGCGTAACGGGTCTGACTCATACCGCCATAACCGGTATACTCCGCAACAACACTCAAATTTTATCCAGTCAGGTTCCGTTCATGCTCAACGCCGACGCCCTCAGCCAGTTGCGCCAGCTGAAGTCCGATATTGAAGAAAAAAAGGTGGTGTTTCCCGGCACTGTCAAAGCCACCAACGGACGCTTCGGCTTTGTCGCACTGGACGAAGGCAGGGATGTGTTCCTGCCGCCGGAGGAAATGCAGAAAGTCCTTCCCGGCGACCGGGTCAACATCACCGAACAGGAAGGCGACAAGGGCAAGACCCAGGGTGTGGTGGACGAACTGCTGGAAACCAGTCTGGACACCTTCGTGGGCCGCTACCTGGTGAGGGGAAAAGGCCACTTTGTGGTGCCGGAAACCCCCGGCATCAACCGCTGGATTTTCATCCCGCCGAAAGAACGCCAGAATGCCGAACCGGATGACTACATCTACTGCCGCATTCACAAACATCCCATCAAGGATGGCAAGGGCCAGGCAAAGATCCTGAAGGTAATCGGCAAGGCCGGGGAAACCGGCATCGAACGCTCCTTTACGGTTGCCACCTACGACCTCCCGGACACCTGGCCGGAGGCTGTCAGCAAGCAGGCCGAGGCGCTGGACGAAGCCGCAATTGAAGCCAAGGGCAAGGGCCGGGAAGACCGCACCGGGCATCCCTATGTCACCATCGACAGCCCGGGCACCCAGGACATGGACGATGCCCTGCTGGCCGAGCCCAACGCCACCGGCTGGAAACTGTCCATTGCCATCGCCGATCCGACAGCCGTGATCGAACCGGGCAGCCCGGCCGAGCAGGAAGCCTTCCGCCGCGCCACCGCTATCTACTTTCCCGGTGAACCCCTGCCGATGCTGCCGGACACCCTCAGCACACGCCTGTGTTCGCTGATGCCGGACGTCAAGCGCCTGGCCCTGGTGTGCGACCTGCAGGTGAACAATGACGGCAGCCTGGGCGATTACAGCTTCCACCAGGCAGTGATTCGCTCCCACGGAAAACTCAGCTACGAGCTGGTATCCAACCTGATCGAAGGCCGTGAAGCCGATGACGTCAAGGCGCTATCGGACACCGTTACCAACAGCCTTGACCAGCTTCACCAGGCCGCCACCGCGCTTCGCAAATGGCGAAGTGAACACGCCCTGGTGAATGGTGACCGCCCGGAATTCCGCCTTCGCCTGGATGAAAACCGCCGGGTGCGGCTGATCGAGCCCTCGGTGCAGAACGAGGCCCATCGCCTGGTGGAAGAATGCATGATCGCGGCCAATCGCTGCGCGGCTGACTTCCTGGGCCAGCAGGACAAAGGGCTGTTCATCCAGCATCCCGGCTTGCGAGACGACCGTGCCGATAACATCCGTGCCCTGCTGGAAGGCTACGCCCCCGAGCTGGCTGGCGTGGATGCCAACAGTGCCGAAGGCTTTCGCGACCTGATGAAGCAGACCGAGGGGCTGGACTCGGA
>CAZFPG010000577.1:0-2085 GCA_964521055.1 uncultured Marinobacter sp. | reverse complement strand
GTCAGTCCGGCTGCTTTGCCCTGAGTCGCTCCTCGCCCCAGCGCGGCATCAGGTCCTGGGGCAGGCCCAGATGGTCGAGCAGGCGGGCGACGATAAAGTCCACCAGGTCACCGACTGACTGCGGCTGGTGATAGAACCCGGGGCTGGCCGGCATGATGACTGCCCCCATACGGGTCAGGCGTAGCATGTTTTCCAGGTGCACTTCGGAGTAAGGAGCCTCCCGCGGCACAAGGATCAACTGCCGGCGCTCCTTCAGGGCCACATCCCCGGCACGCTCGATGAGGTTATTGCTGGCGCCGGTGGCCAACGCGGACAGGGTGCCGGTGCTGCAGGGGCAAATCACCAGCGGAGCCTTCTCTCCAGAGCCTGAAGCCGGCGGGGAAAACCAGTCTTCCCGGCCGAACACCAGCACCTGCCCGGGCCTCGCGCCCGCGTAGCTGGTCAACACCTCCTGCATGGCCGGTGTACTACCCGGCAGCTTGAGGTCCGTTTCCGTGGCAATCACCACCTGGGCGGCCTTGCTGACCATCACATGCACCCGGCAGTCCGCCGCCACCAGGCACTGAAGCAGGCGAAGGCCGTACTGTGCCCCGGAAGCGCCGGTGAACGCCAGATTGATCACCCGCTGGTTGTGCGATGCTGCTGTCATGGTTCTGTACCCTGCTCGGTCAGGAGGCAAATGCCCTGTTACCCGGTTTTACGCTCAAGTTCCGCAATCAGCTTCTGATGAATGCCACCGAATCCGCCATTACTCATAATGACAATATGACAGGGGCCGGACACCTGTTCCAGAACCCGGCCAATCAGCGCGTCCACCGTTGACTCCACACAGTGCCGTTCCGGCACCTCCGCCGTGGCGTTGTAGCCATCAATCAGTTCCGGCAGCCAGTCCATCTGGTTGAGGTTGGCCCAGATCACCCGGTCCGCCGCTGCCGCACTGGGCAGCAGGGTCTTCTGGTGCACCCCTTGCTGCATGGTGTTGGAGCGGGGCTCGATCAGGGCGAGTATGGTTTCCTCCCCCACCTTGTTACGCAAACCTTCAAGGGTAGTGGTGATGGCCGTGGGGTGATGGGCGAAGTCGTCATAGACATGGACACCACCAACGTCTCCCAGTAGCTCCATCCGCCGCTTGACGCCGGAAAACCGGCACAGCGCTGCCACGGCGTGATCCGGCGTCACCCCCACATGGCGGGCGGCGGCAATCGCAGCCAGGGCATTGCGCACATTGTGCAGGCCGGTCTGTGACCATTTCACCGTGGCCACGGGCTGCTCGTGGTGGACCACCATGAAGCGGCTGCCATCCTCCGCCAGCAATTCCGCCCGCCAGTCGGCCATGTAAGGCACCTCACTGCCCACGGATGTGGCCTGGATACTGGTCCAGCACCCCAGCTCCAGGGCCCGGTCAAGATGGGTATCCAGCGCCGGGCGTACGATCAGCCCGCGGGAGGGAACGGTTCTCACCAGGTGGTGGAACTGGCGCTCAATGGCCTCCACGTTGTCAAAGATATCGGCGTGATCGAACTCAAGATTGTTAAGGATCAGGGTGTGGGGCCGGTAATGAACGAACTTCGAGCGCTTGTCGAAGAAGGCGCTGTCATACTCATCGGCCTCAATCACAAAGAAATCACTGTTGCCCATCCTGGCGGAGACCGGGAAATCGTTGGGTACACCGCCTATCAGGTAGCCCGCCTCGAAGCCCGCCTGTTCCAGAATCCACAACAGCATGGCGGTTGTGGTGGTTTTACCATGGGTACCTGCCACCGCCAGCACCCAGCGATGACGCAGCACTTCCCGGGCCAGCCATTCCGGACCGGACATGTAGTCAATGTTCTGGTTCAGAACCGCTTCCACCTCCGGATTGCCCCGGGACATGGCGTTGCCTATCAGCACCAGATCCGGCTGCGGCTTGAGGTTGTCAGGATGGTAACCTTCCATCAGGCCGATACCCTGGGCTTCCAGTTGGGTGCTCATGGGCGGATACACCCCCTGATCGGAGCCGGTCACGGTGTGCCCAAGCTCTCTGGCCAGCACGGCCAGGCTGCCCATAAAGGTGCCACAGATTCCCAGGATATGAATATGCATTCG
>CAZFPG010000576.1:0-2092 GCA_964521055.1 uncultured Marinobacter sp. | reverse complement strand
CCGCGTCACGCAGAATCAGCGCCCTCGAGGAGCACCTTGGGTGCCGGCTGCTACATCGCTCCCCCCGCGGTTTGTCGATGACAAGGGAAGGGCAGGCGTATTTTGATGAATGTGCGGAGTATGTGCGTTCCCTGAATTATCGCCTGGAGAACTTGAACGGGGCTCTCAACAGCCTTTCAGGGCCATTTCGGGTGCTTGCGCCTACGAACTTTTCGGTGGGCCCACTGGACGATTTCTGGGCCACCTTTGTGACCCGGTATCCGGATATTGAGCTCTCGGTCGAAGTGAGCAATGAGTTTGTGGATCTCCGGCATGCACAGGCCGATCTGGCGATCCGAATCGGGCCATTACCTGACTCCTCATTGATTCAGAGGCGCCTCGGGCACATACCGACTTTATTGGTGGCTGGTTCCGGTGCGTTTGACAATCGCCCGGCTCCGCGGACGCCGGAAAACCTGCGGGAATACCCGACGGTGGCGAGCCGGATGATTTCCGATTGGGAACTGGTGAACACGGATGGTGAGCGGGTTTCCCTGCGGGAAAGGCACAAGTACGTGGCCAATGACCTCAACATGGCGGCTACACTGGTGAAGTCCGGTGCAGGTATTGCGTTGCTGCCCCTGAGCCAGGTTGCGGGTGACCTGGAGTCCGGGGAGCTTGTCAGGGTGTTGCCTCAATGGTCCGGCCAGAAGCGGGACGTGCACTTGATCTGGCCCTATCGACGGGCCTTGTCCGTGAGGGCAAGGGTGTTTATGACCATGCTCGAGGAGTTCCTGGCAACCCGCTCCTGGTTTGAGTCCCATCAGTAGATTCTCCGCCCCCTCTGGCGATTAAATCCAGATCGTGTAATTTGGAAAAAAATCCCTATCCCCAAACAGCTATGAAGGAGCAGCGTCGTGTCAGAGTCCGAACAGTTTGCCAGCGATAATTACAGCGGCGTGTGCCCACAGGCCTGGAAGGCGATGGCCGAGGCGAACTGCTCCGATGAACCGGCCTACGGCGAGGACCGCTGGACGCAGCGAGCGGCGGATGGTCTTCGTACTCTGTTTGATACCGATTGCGACGTTTACTTCGTGTTCAATGGCACTGCTGCCAACTCACTGGCGCTGGCTTCCATTGGCCAGTCGTTTCACAGTGTGATCTGCCATGAACTGGCGCACATAGAAACCGACGAATGTGGCGGCCCTGAGTACGCCTCAAACGGCGCCAAGTTGCTGTTGGGGCAGGGCGCGGACGGCAAACTGACACCGGAAAGCATTGAGCATCTGGTCACCAAGCGCAGCGATATCCACTACCCCAAACCCAAGGCCCTGAGCCTGACCCAGGCAACAGAGGTGGGCACGGTTTATACGCCAGACGAACTGCATGCCATCCGTAAAACAGCGGATCAATACCGGCTGAATATCCATATGGATGGCGCCCGTTTCGCCAATGCGGTGGCGGCGCTGGAGGTGCATCCGTCCGAGATCACCTGGAAGGCAGGGGTGGACGTGTTGTGCTTCTCTGGCACCAAGAATGGCCTGGCGTTGGGTGAGGCGGTGGTGTTCTTCAATCGCGAACTGGCCGAAGATTTCGAGTGGCGCTGCAAGCAGGCAGGGCAACTGGCCTCGAAGATGCGATACATTTCGGCGCCCTGGTGCGGGCTACTGGAAGGGGATGTGTGGCTGCAGAATGCCCGCCATGCCAATGCCTGCGCGGAACGGCTTGCGCGGGGGCTGGAGGGATTGCCGGGTATCAGGCTTCGTTATCCCAGGCAGGTGAATGGTGTTTTCGTGGAGATGCCGGACCCGGTGCAGGTGGCTTTACGGGAGAAGGGATGGAATTTTTACAACTTCATTGGTGGCAGTGCCCGTCTGATGTGTTCGTGGTCCACTACATCGGAGCAGGTGGATCGTTTTCTGGCGGACGTTCGTGTGCTGGTGGCCTGATTCCGCGTGCCGGCTATCGCCAGAGAGCCGGCTTCATGGTATATCAGCATCGTATTTGTCCCATTTCATATTCTGGAAGCAGTCGCAATGCCAAAAGCAGGTGAAATCAAGAAGAATTCCGCAGTTGAATACGAGGGTGGTGTTTACTTCGTCAGGGATATCGA
>CAZFPG010000575.1:0-2113 GCA_964521055.1 uncultured Marinobacter sp. | reverse complement strand
GCTGAAGGCGCCGGCTAGGTAGCTCCCCTCTCCCCTCGCGAGAGAGGGGGAAGGCATCTCTACCTACGCCCGCTTGCGCACCACCTGGTACTTCCGCCCGAAATATTCCACCGGCACACTCAGCATGTGCACCAGGCGGGTGAACGGGAACAGCACAAAGATGGTCAGGCCCAGGAAGATATGGGTCTTGTAGATCCAGTGCACGTCGGCGATGTAGTCGGCCACGCCACCCTGCAGGGTGAAGATCCCCTGGGCCCAGGCTGAGAACTTGAGCATGGTGCCGCCATCAAGGTGTCCCATGGTGGGCAGGATGGTTGCCAGGCCAAGGGCAACCTGGACCACCAGGATGATGATGATCATGTTGTCCGCAAAGGTGCTGCTGGCCTGCACTCGTGGGTCGGTCAGGCGACGCCAGGCGAGCATGGCGCCGCCGATCAGGCAGGCAACACCGGCAATACCACCCACGACAATCGCCAGTACCTGCTTGGTGCCGGGCGTCATGAACGGCTCGTAGAGCGCGTGTGGCGTCAGCAGGCCAACCAGGTGACCGAAGAAGATCACCAGAATACCCACATGGAACAGCACACTCGCCATTACCATGTTTTTCTTGCGCAGCATCTGGCTGGAATGGGCCTTCCAGGTGAACTGGCCGTGGTCATAGCGCGCCCATGTGCCGATCACCATGATGGCGATGGCAACGTAGGGGTAGATCCCGAAGAACAGTGTATTTAGATACGGCATCATTTCAGTTTCCTCCCGCGCCCTCAGGCGCCTCCTGCTTGACGGGGCATTGCGTCCGTCATCAGCTGATCACTCAGGTGAATGGTCTGGGTCTGTTCCAGTTCCCGGCGGCGCTGGCCAACAACACCTCCGGTACCGCAGGAACTGCCCTGGTCGTCCACAAACTTCACCATTTCCTCTTCCCAGACCTTATCCAGCGCCTCCGGTGTATCGTCACGGGCTTCCGCGGCCACGATCTGCGCCAGTTCCTGGCGGTTGGCCTTGCGGCCCGAAAGCTCCAGCAGCGAGTCCATCAATACGTGGTACAGGCTCTCGCGCTGGTACAGTCTTTCGCCCAGAAGCCCGAGAATGTGGTGGATGTCTTCCAGCCAGTTCCGGATCTCTTCCCATGGACGGGTGGAGAGGTACTCGAGGAACAGCGGCAGGTAGTCCGGCAGCTCCTTGGCGTCGATTTCCAGGCCGTTGGCACGGTATTGCTCCATCAGGTCCACCATGGCCTGGCCACGGTCACGGGATTCTCCGTGCACGTGCTCGAACAGTAGCAGGGACGTAGCCCTACCCTTGTCGAAGGTGCCCACGTAGTTTTCCTGCATATCCAGCAGATCGCCATCGCACACCAGGTCAATGCACCGCAGCAGCTGTTCCTTGTTCCGCCTTGGCAGGCGGCTATCTTCCAGGACAGCTGCGACCAGTGCGTCCTTGGAGGCCTGGAGTTCTTCGGTCGGGTACTCAAGCACCCGTGCTATTACTTTCAAAAGTTGCATCTCGGCCTCCTTATTCCTGTAGCTGTTTCGGGTCAACCTGCTTCACGGTGGACAGCTTCTGCACCATGCTGGTGGTCTGCTTGCGACCGCCGAACATGTTGAACTCGCTATCTCCATTGCAGCCGTCGCCGAAGCTGAAGCCACAGCCGTTGCGCTCGCCGTAGGCGGTGGCGTCCGGGAAGGCCTCTTTGGCCAGCTCACGATGGCTGGTGGGAATCACGAAGCGGTCCTCGTAGTTGGCAATAGCCAGGTAACGGTACATTTCGTCGGCCTGGGCCTTGGTCAGCCCGGCTTCCTGCAGTGCCCGCAGGTCCTCCTTGCCCTCCACGGTTTCCGCGCGCTTATAGAGGCGCATGGCCATGATTCGTTTGAGAGCCCGAACGATAGGCTTCTCATCACCGGCGGTGAGGAGGTTGGCCAGATACTTGACCGGAATCCGCAGGCTTTCGATCTTCGGCAGCACGCCGTCGAACTCAACCTTGCCAGCTTCCGCCGCGGACTGGATCGGGCTCAGTGGCGGCACGTACCAGACCATGGGCAGGGTGCGGTATTCCGGGTGCAGCGGCAGGGCCAGCTTCCAGTCCACCGCCATCTTGTACACTGGGCTG
>CAZFPG010000574.1:0-2116 GCA_964521055.1 uncultured Marinobacter sp. | reverse complement strand
CCGCCGTGTTTGTGCCCCATTCCGGGGGTATATTCGCGCTGCAGGACTTCAACGAGAAAGACGACTTCCTGGTCATGGCCTATTCCAGTGTGCCCAGCATTACCGAGAAGGGAAACAGCCTGACCCTGCGCATCCCGCCAACATTCGATGGCTATGTAAAAGCCTTCACCGAGTACGCGCTGGAGCACCAGGGCAAAAAACTCGGCATGGGTGGCGCCACCCACGAGTACGCCAAGATCTGGGCCGACATGGTTGAGCAAGAATGGGAGGCACAAGGGGGCGAGGTTGTGGCAGACAATGCCATGGACTACAACAAGTCCGCCGACTTCTACACCGGCGTCAGCCGTATCATTTCCGAAGCACCCGACGTGATGTTCGTGGGTGGTGCTTCGGAACCCACTGGCCTGGTGGTTCAACAGGCACGCCAGATGGGCTTTCAGGGCGGGTTCATGGTCATGGACCAGGCGAAAATCGACGAAGTGGCTGAAGTAGCCGGCGGCCTGGAAATGATGGAAGGCGCCATCGGCGTGGTTCCACTGAGTGTCTATGAAACGCCTGCGGCGCAGGACTTCATCGAGCGCTACAAGGCCGAATACGACAAAACCCCGGGCTCTGAAGCGGCCTATAACTACCTGGCGCTGCACGCACTGGTGGAAGCCATGGACAAAACCGACTCCACCGACCCGAAAACCATCCGCGCAGCCATTGGCGATGCGTTGAAGAACATGGATGCCAGCAAGAACCCGTATGAAGTCACCGAGGTGACCGAAAACGGTGGCTTTGTTACCGCAACTACCCTGGCGGTGGTGAAGGATGGCGAGATTGTTCAGGTGGAGATCGAGTAGCCTGGGCTCCGTCCGGGAATGCCTGGATGGGCTTGAGCCGATAGAGGCTTTCTATCGGCTCAAATATGAACTATTATTGAGCCGTTAAAATCAGCTTATCGGCTCAATAATGTATACATGGCAGCTTGAAAACTGGCCGAATTTCACCTGCGATACCGCAACGGCCGAGTACTGGACAAACCAGACGCTACAGGCAGCAAACCGCATATTTGGTGCGCTGGACGTCCTCCCTGAGGCGCTTGAAACCGACGCGCAAATTGATCTTATGGTCAGTGCCGCCATCGAAACCAGCGCCATTGAAGGTGAACGGCTCAACCGCGAAGATGTTCGCTCCTCCATCAAGAATCATTTCCTGAACGCATCAGATCGTATTCCAGTTCATGATCCGGCAGCGGCTGGGATTTCCTCGTTGATTCTGGAAGTCCGGGATCGTTACAGAGAACAACTTACTGAGGATTTGCTCCATCATTGGCATCGACTTGTGCTACCACAGGGGCTCGGCACTGACTGGCGCGGAAAGGCACCGTTGATCGGGCAATGGCGTACACATCAGGAGCCAATGCAGATCGTTTCCGGCACTATCGATAACCCCACAGTGCATTTTGAGGCACCTCCGTCCCACCGGGTACCTGCGGAGATGGATCAGTTCCTGGCCTGGTTCAACGGTGAGTCCCAAGGCTTACCGGGTATAGCCCGCGCGGCCATCGCACACCTCTGGTTCGAAACGATTCACCCGTACGAGGATGGCAATGGACGTATTGGGCGGGCTATTGCGGACATGGCTATATCCCAATGCCTGGATCATCCGGTACTGATGAGCGTGGCAACGGTATTCAGTGGGAAGCGCAAGGATTACTACGCGCACCTGAACGAAGCTTCCAAGGACTCTCTGAGTGTCGATAAGTGGGTTGATTGGTTCGGTAAATGTGCGGTTGAGACCCAGGTTGATGCCATGAGAATGGTGCAACGGACTGTGAATAAGGCGCGATTATGGGAGAGACTTGAGCAGCTGGACCTCAACAAACGCCAGTTAAAGGTTGTCCGGAAGATGCTGGAGGTGGAGTCAGGTGACTTCGCGGGCGGCATGAACGCCACCAAGTACAAGGGTATAGCCCGGTGTGCCAAGGCGACCGCAACACGGGATCTGCAGGACCTGGTTGAGAGGGGAGTCCTTAGCCCGGTTCATGCAAAAGGCCGGTATGCGCGATATGAACTTCAGAACTCCATCTGATGCGGGGTGTCTAGCGAACGTACATCACCAGATTCTCCGC
>CAZFPG010000573.1:0-2126 GCA_964521055.1 uncultured Marinobacter sp. | reverse complement strand
ATCGAGAAACCGGCGGACCGCAAGAAAGCCGGCAAGCCGGAAACCGGTGAGGTTACCCTGTCGCTGACCCGCGAGGGTGGCGATGTGGTACTGCGAATGATCGACGACGGGGCCGGTATCCCGGCCCAGGTTATTCGTGACAAGGCGATTCGCCAGGGCATGATGGCAGCGGATGAGGATCTGAGCGAGCGGGAAATCCTGCAGTTCATCCTGCAGCCGGGCTTCTCCACTGCCCAGCAGGTTACCCAGATTTCCGGCCGCGGTGTGGGCATGGACGTGGTTGCCAGTGAGATCAAACAGCTTGGCGGCAGCCTGGATATCGACTCCACCGTTGGCAAGGGCACGGTCTTCACCGTTCGCCTGCCGTTCACCGTATCCGTCAACCGCGCGCTGATGGTGTCCACTGGTGAGGATTTCTACGCCATCCCGCTGAACACCATCGAAGGTATTGTGCGGGTCAGCACCTACGAGCTTGAGGAATACTACAAGCCGGAAGCACCCCTGTACGAATACGCCGGCCAGCAGTACCGCCTGCAGTACCTGGGCAGCCTGCTCAACAGCGACCACCACCCCAAGCTGCAAGGCCAGGCCCTGCCGCTGCCGGTGATTCTGGTGCGTGGTGCCGAACAGCCCATGGCCCTACAGGTGGACAGCCTGATGGGTAGCCGCGAGATCGTGGTCAAATCCCTCGGCCCGCAGTTCAGCACAGTTCGTGGGGTATCCGGCGCTACCATCCTTGGTGACGGTAACGTGGTGGTGATCCTCGACCTGCCAGCGATGATCCGTTCCGACATCCTCTCGGAGCGCCAGCGCATTGCCAACCTCGAAAAGGCGAAGGAAGCCTCACGCCGGGAGGAACAGGCGACCGTGGTTATGGTGGTGGACGACTCGGTCACTGTGCGCAAGGTTACCTCGCGCCTGCTGGAACGCAACGGCATGGAAGTCATCACCGCCAAAGACGGCCTGGATGCGGTGGCGCAACTGCAGGATCACAAGCCTGACATCATCCTGCTGGACATCGAGATGCCCCGCATGGACGGTTTCGAAGTGGCCAGCTTTGTGCGCCATGATGAAAACCTCAAGGATACGCCGATCTGCATGATCACCTCCCGTACCGGCGAAAAACACCGTGAACGGGCTCTGGCGATAGGTGTCAACGAATACCTCGGCAAGCCTTTCCAGGAGACCGAGCTGCTTGACACCATCACGCGGCTGACCGGGAACCAGTGATGACCGGCCAGCCAGGAAGGCCAGCTGTCGGTATCGTCTCGGACATCGTCCTGCAGCGCCACCGGCTGCAGGAAGCCACGTCCAGGTTCGGCCTGGACGTTTGCTTTTCAGGCGACCCGGATCGCCTGCAGGGTTACCCGGAATTTCCGGATGCCTGCCTGTGGCTGATTACCCTGGAAGACGAGGCCGACCATCCGGTCCTGTTTGATCACCTGCTTGAGAACACCGAAGCGCCGGTGCTTTTTGGCCTGGACCCGGCCCCCAAGCCCGGCACCACCGAGTACTTTCGCTGGGAGCGCCGGTTGCTGGACAAGCTGGAGCAGTCTCTCGGGCACCTGGAAAAGCTGGATTCCGCCGCTGCTATCGAGGAATTGGCCAACGAGCAGCCGAAGACAACGACCTCCCCCACATTGCCTCACTGGATTCCGCCTGCATCGGCAGACCTGCCGGCCGAGGAAATCTGGATTCTGGGCGCATCACTCGGTGGCCCGGCAGCGGTTAAAACCTTTCTCGACAACCTTCCACCGGGCTTACCGGTGGGTTTTGTCTATGCCCAGCACATCGACAACAACTTTACCGAGGTACTGACCCGGGTACTGGGGCGCCACGCCCACTACCAGCTGAAGCCTGCGGAAAGCGGGTATCGTATTCACAACGGTGACGTTATCCTGATGCCGGTTGAACATGAATGGACCCTGGACGACAGCGGAGCACTCCAGCAGAGGGACACGCCCTGGCCCGGGCCCTACGGCCCTTCCATTGACCAGGTCCTGCTGAATATAGGTGATCATTACGGGGCCCGCTGCCACGCCATCGTGTTTTCCGGCATGGGCAACGACGGCGCTATTGCCGCGCCATTGCTGAAGGCCTATGGTAGCCGTATCTGGGTGCAGGAG
>CAZFPG010000572.1:0-2142 GCA_964521055.1 uncultured Marinobacter sp. | reverse complement strand
TCCTTTTAGCTTTACAGCGAAAGACACTATCAAAACCAGAATCCGGAGTCCACAGATGGCTCAAGAGAGGGAGGGATTATTCGGGCCTTCGACCCTCACCCCTTCGGGGCCGTCGTCGCTCTGCTCCGACGTTCCTCAGCCTGCGTTGCAGGCTTCGGTCGAACCCGCGAGGGTTCTTCCTGCCCTCCCTATCGGCCAATAAAAAACCCCAGCAATTCTGCTGGGGTTTTGTATTGGCGGAGAGGGAGGGATTCGAACCCTCGATACGCTATTAACGTATACACACTTTCCAGGCGTGCGCCTTCAGCCACTCGGCCACCTCTCCAAAAACTTGTCAATAAACTGTTCCAAATCAGCAACGTCGTCGCTCATTTGAGGGCGCAAACTCTAATGGTTTTATCCCGGTTTGGCAACTCCATTTTTCAAATGGCTTGGCTGAACGTTGTTTATTCTCGCCATTGGCTAACGATTGAAGAGATTCAGCAGGATCGTAAGCACAATGCTGATCAGGATCATGGACGTAATGGGTACGAACAGCTGGCTTCTGTCAGAGCGTATATTGATGTCCCCCGGCAGCTTGCCAAACCACTGGAACAGCCAGGGCGCGAAGTGGACCAGCAGGCCCAGGACCACCAGCGCAATGCCCGCGATAATCAGCCAACGCGACATATTAACCCCACCTCAGAGTGAATCCACCCAACCATCAATACGGTTCATATTCAGCGATAAGTAAAGATCACTTCAACCCCCGGCGTGACCGTTCTAGGCTATTGTGTGATTCGAACAATACTTTCCAGAGGATACCCTGATCCATGCCCTTCCAACGTCTGCTGATTGCCAATCGTGGTGAAGTTGCTATTCGTGTCGCACGTGCGGCTGCCGAGCTGGATATACCCGCCGTTGCGGTATACGCAACGGATGATGCCCAGTCGCTGCACACACGAAAAGCAGATATTTCAGTAGCCCTGGACAAGTCCGGGCCAGCTGCCTATCTCGATGGGGAGCAGTTGATCAGCATCGCTAAAGAGTACCGCTGTGACGCCATTCATCCCGGGTATGGGTTCCTGAGCGAAAGCGCTGCCTTTGCCCGGCTGTGTGAGTCCGCGGGCATCTTCTTTATCGGGCCTTCGCCGGCGGTACTCGATGTCTTTGGCGACAAGGCCAGTGCCCGGCAGTTGGCAAAGAAACACGGCGTCCCCCGGATTCATGGCACCAATGAGCCCACCAGCCTGGAGTCCGCCAGGTCCTTTATGGAATCCCTTGGTGAAGGCGGGGCAGTGATGCTCAAGGCCATTGCCGGTGGTGGTGGGCGCGGCATGCGACCGGTCTTTTCAGTGGCAGAACTGGAATCCGCTTTTCAGCGCTGCCGCTCCGAGGCATCGGCGGCCTTCGGCAACGGCGACCTGTATATTGAGCAGCAGATACCCGAGGCAAGGCACATTGAGGTTCAGATCATCGGTGACGGTAACGATGTCACCCACCTGTGGGAGCGGGACTGCACCCTGCAAAGACGCAACCAGAAAGTCATGGAAATAGCACCGGCTCCCGGCCTGACAAATGAACTGCGGGAACAGTTGCTGGCGGATGCGGAAATACTCTCCAGTGCCGTCGGATATCGTGGCCTGTGCACGATCGAGTTCCTGGTGGACACAAAGACCGGCCAGTATGTGTTCCTGGAGGCCAATCCCCGCCTACAGGTTGAACACACCATCACCGAAGCCATTACCGGCCTGGACCTGGTGCAGCTCCAGATCCGCATGGCGGCCGGCATGACTCTCGCCGATGTTGGACTTGCCAACGCACCGGTCCCCCGGGGCCAGGCGGTTCAGCTACGGATCAACCTGGAAACCATGTCTGAGGATGGCGTTGCCAGGCCCTCGGGCGGAATCATTGAAGCCTATGACCCTCCCAGCGGCCCCGGCATCAGGGTCGACGGTTATGGCTACAGCGGTTACAGCACCAGCCCGGCTTACGATTCCCTGCTGGCCAAACTGATCGTCCATTCCGAAGGCGACTACACCGCCCTGCTCCGCCGCGCCTATCGTGCCCTGTGCGAATTCCGGCTGGAAGGTGTGCGCAACAACATACCCTTCCTTCAGAACCTGCTTCAGCATAGCCAGGTCCAGATCAACAACCTCTCTA
>CAZFPG010000571.1:0-2145 GCA_964521055.1 uncultured Marinobacter sp. | reverse complement strand
GGCCCAGTTTATCCAGCTCTGCGACCAGGCGGGTACGCCGTTGCTATTTCTCCATAACACCACGGGGTTCATGGTGGGCACCCATTCGGAACAGAACGGCATCATCAAGCATGGGTCCAAAATGATCCAGGCGGTGGCGAACTGCCGAGTGCCTAAGGTCGCAATTGTCATCGGCGGTTCCTATGGTGCAGGTAACTACGCCATGTGCGGCCGCGGCCTGGACCCACGCTTCATCTTCGCCTGGCCCAACAGCCGCACAGCAGTCATGGGCCCGGCGCAGGCCGGCAAGGTGATGCGCATTGTTGCCGAGGACAAACAACGCCGGGGCGGCATGGAGCCGGACCCTAAAACCCTGGATTTCCTGGAACAAGCGACGGCCAAGAAGCTGGAAGATGGCTCCACAGCCCTGTTCGGCACAGCGCGGCTGTGGGACGACGGGCTGATTGACCCGCGGGATACCCGGCGGGTGCTGGCTTTGGTGCTTTCGGTTTGTCGTGAGGCTGAGGTTCGGCAGTTGCGGCCTAATTCTTTTGGTGTGGCCCGCCTGTAGGCGGTTTTCGGTGAGGCCCGCCTGTAGGGGTACTAAGTAATGGTGGTTGGAACCGGGGCGGAGGGCTTCCCAAAAAACGCCCGTGAATACGTCCATGTAGGGCTCGGTCGCGCCATCCTTGGCGCTCCACGTTTCCACCACCCTGCCCCAGGCCCGCAAACGCTTAACCAAACTCTCGGGTAGACCTACTCTTTCAACCTTTTTCTTCACATGTTCCGTTATACTTCTGCCAACAATAATCCCAAGAAGTTGCCGTAACCATGAAGACCCTCGGAACCGCCTCCGTTGCCGCCCTCAGACAATACGTTCGCGCCGCCAATGTCCAGGGCCTGGATACCTCTGCACTATTCACCAAAGCCGGGTTGGATGCGTCGATCCTTCAAACCGACGACGAGCGTATAAACGGCGAGCAGTTCCAGGCGTTCATACGGCTTTTGTGTGAGGAAAGCCGCAACCCGGTACTTGGTCTGGAAACCGGAGATTTCGTCCAGCCCGGTTCCTACAGTGTTCTCGGGTACATCACCATGAGCTCCGCCACACTGGGCGAGGCTGTGGCGCGTATTGCTCCATTTGAAAAACTCGTCGGCGATATGGGCACCACGCAAATTGCTGGCAATGGTGAACACATCAAACTGATCTGGACCTGCAACTACACCGACCCGGTCGTCCAACCCCATATGGTGGACAACGTTTTCGCCTCCTGGATCAACTACGCCCGCTGGCTGGCCGATAACACCACCGCCTCCCCGGTGGAAGTGCTTCTGGAACACCCCTCTCCCGGCCTGGTGCTGGAAAGCGCCTACACCGAACGCTGGCGCTGCCCGGTCCGATTCCGCGCCGGTGAAGATGCGATCGTGCTGCACAAGGACTTGCTGAACACCCCCTTACGCCAGCCCGACCCGCTGCTTAGAAAGACGCTGGAGGCCCACGCCCTAAGCCAACTCGCCGCCCTGGACACCGACACCGCCCTCACCCACCGGGTAAAACACAGCATCCGCAAACAACTGATGCACGGCATCACCCGACAGGACATGGTCGCGGACCACCTGGGCATGACCAGCCGAACACTGCAGCGAAAACTCAGCCAGGAAGGGGTTTCCTACCAGCAGTTATTGGACGAGGTCAGACAGGCCATGGCCGAAGACTTTCTGGCGAACAGTAATTTGGGGATACCGGAGATTGCGTTGAGGTTGGGCTACAGCGAAACAACGTCGTTCCACAGGAAGTTCAAAGCAGAAACGGGGAAGACCCCGGGTGAGTTCCGTCAGTTAAAAGCGGTATAAACCAAGGCCAGAACGATCAAGGCCGGTGCAGGCTTTCAGAAACGTGGAGCGCATTGGACGGCTAGGCAACACCGAGCCTCGGCGAGCCAGGCAGGAACCGCTTTTCAGGACTGTCGTTGGCCAAGGATGGCCAACGTCAAGCGCACATGGATGTGCTCGTAGCGTGTCCTGAAAAGCGGTTCCTGCCTGGCGACTACTCCGAGCCTATCAGGCACGGAATTAAGGCTTTAAAGCTTGCGGCCCTTCCCAGCCGCAATCCGCAACCGAAGGGCATTCAGCTTGATAAAGCCTTCCGCATCCTTCTGGTCATAC
>CAZFPG010000570.1:0-2145 GCA_964521055.1 uncultured Marinobacter sp. | reverse complement strand
AATATGAGTAATCTGGTTGGCTAGCCCGTATTGTGGTGATTGCCTGCCGGCACATTTTCAAACCCAGAGACACGGAACAATGAAGAGCAAGACAATGCAATGCCAGACTGCACAAAAGGGTTTTACCCTGATTGAAATCATGGTGGTAATGGTCATCCTGGGGCTGCTGGTCGCCATCGTGGCCCCTAACATCATGGGGCGAAGCGACCAGGCCAGGGTAACGGTTGCTGAAACACAGCTCAGCAATATTGCCAACGCCCTTGACCTGTACCGTCTCGATAACAGCCACTACCCCTCCACACAGCAGGGCCTTGAGGCGCTGGTTTCCAAGCCCAGCGGCAGCCCGGAGCCCCGGAACTGGAACCCCGAGGGTTACCTGAACAGTGTTCCCGAGGATCCCTGGGGTAATGAATACCAGTACGTCAGCCCGGGTACGGAAGGCCCCTACGATCTCTTCTCCTATGGTGCGGATGGCCGCGAAGGCGGTGAGGGCGACGACGCCGACATCAGCGTATGGAAAGTCAGGAACTGATTGTGCAAACCGGGGCGCGACACTCAGGCTTTACGCTGATCGAGATTCTCGTTGTCCTGGTTGTGGTGGGTTTTCTGGCGGCCCTGGCGGTAATGACCATGGGGGGAAGTTCCCGGGATCGGGAAATGGAGAACGAAATTCGCGAGTTGTATCTGCTGATGCAGACGGCGTCTGAGCAGGCAGTGCTGAACAACACCGAACTCGGGCTGATTCTGGACGATGAAGGTTACCGCTTTGTGGCCTGGGAAGATCGGACCGGTGAGTGGAAGATCCCCGGTGAGCCGATGTTTCGCATGCGCGGTTTTCCGGAGTGGATAACGATCACCGAGTACATCGAAAACGATACACCCAGGCTGGCTTCGGAGGAGGATCGCCTGCGCCCCGATGTTGTGTTCTTCTCCAGCGGAGAAACCACGCCGTTCGAACTGGAATTTACCCTGGGCAGGGACGATTCCAGAATGCACACCATCGCCTCTGACGGCTTTTCCCCAATGGAGTGGCGGCACCCGGGCAGTGATGGGAACAACGAGGCATGACGATCCAGCGCGGCTTCACACTGATCGAGGTTCTGGTTGCGCTGCTGGTGTTTGGCCTGATCGCAACGGCGGCAGCGGAAGTCGGTAGCCAGTATATTTCCAGCTACGAACGCATACGGGATAAAACCCTGGCCGGCTGGGTGGCCGATAACCGGATTAACGAGCTCAGGCTAAGGGAGAACCTCCCTGAAATTTCCGAAAACAGTGACGAAATAGAGTACGGGCCCTTCCGTTGGCGAGTCACAACGGCGGTGCTGGGGACCGATGACCCATCCATATTGCGGGTCGAGGTTACGGTAGCGCGATTTCGCGGCAACGAATCCGAGCCCCCGCCGGTGCACACTCTGTCCGCGTTTATTGGTGACAGCTGATGGCGATTCCGATGTTTGTACAATCGCGCTCAGGGCTGCCTGTAATCCGCAACGGTTTCACGCTGATGGAAATGCTGATTGCGGTCACGATCACCGCCGTGATTGGCCTTGGGGTCTGGCAGGTGCTCGGCAATGTAGTGGCATCCAGAGACAGGGTAAACGAGGTGGCTGATCAGTTTGATTCCGTCCAGCGGGCCATGCTGCTTCTTGAGCGGGATATCACGCAGATCGTCAACCGGCCGGGCCGTGACATCTACGGCGACTTCAATCCGTCACTGACAAGCCGCGAAGATGACTTTGCCCTGATGCTGACCCGCCAGGGCTGGCGCAATCCCCTGGGCACCCGCCGCAGCACATTGCAGCGGGTTGCCTGGGAATACACCGGTGATGAGCTGCGCCGTCGCTACTGGGTCTCCGTCGACCAGGGCCAGGAAGACAACAGCCAGGACGTCGTGGTTCTGTCGGATGTTACCGACTTTTCGGTGCGATTCCTGGACGATCAGCGTAACTGGCGTGACAACTGGCCTGATGAAACCAGTATGGCAAACCTGACACCCGGATCACGCCCGGATATTCCCTTGCCACTTGGTATTGAAATAACCATAGAGCATGAACGGTTTGGTGATCTGGTGCGGACGTTCTCCCTGCCTGATTTCGATATCAGCCAGGCCCAGGGCGTCATCAATGCCGCAAATGAGTCCCAGGA